>DASTLM010000055.1:0-6917 GCA_035714945.1 Dehalococcoidia bacterium
CGCCGCTGCCGTCTTCCCGGACCAACAGCATCGCTCCCGACTTTTGGGGGGTTGAACCCTTGGTGCGCACCACCGTCGCCAGCACGCAGGGTTGGCCGCTTTCCAGGACGTTGATCGCTTCCTGTATTACTTCTTTCATTCCTCGACTGCCTCGCAGAGATGGAGCTGAATACAAAGGTGGAATCAAATCATCTGAGGGTACCGCCGGCTTCAGCTTAACAATTTTCGGCCATCAAATCAATTGAAACATTTTTCGGGCCAGGGGGTCACCGGACCAATGGATTACCCGGACTGGTTACACCCATCATAACCCACGGTCATAACCCACGGTCATAACCCACGATCAGCTGAGGCAGATTCGTTAACTGGGACAGCTACAAACTGCCGACTATCAGGACAGAGCAATTGCATCTTGCCTCGTAGCGGGTCACCGGTCACACCGGCGGAGGCCGGTGCCCAGTTACACCCCCTGGATTCCGGCTTCCGCCGGAACGACGATACGGCTCAGACCTTACCGGACTTGCGGGCGGATTGTCTGCCTTCAAGAAGATGCGATTACCCTGACTATCCAGCGCAAAAAACTGTAAAGCTGGCGCAAAATCAAGTATAATACAATTATATATGATCCCTGTAGCCATTACTTCCGTCGACCTTCGTAACTCCCAGGAATACGTTCGAGTTATGGAGTCGCTGGGAGCGGAAGTGAAGGTGTTGACTCCGGGGGCAGACGGGTCAACTGAAGACCTGATGCTGGGCGTTGGTGGCCTGCTCTTGTCCGGCGGCCCCGACGTTGATCCGGCCCTTTACGGCGCAACCCCGGATCCAGACGCCGGCTTGGATGTGTGCCGTTCCCTCGACGACCTGGAATTGAGGGTTTTAGGGTACGCGCTGGAGCACGACCTGCCGGTGCTGGCCATCTGCCGGGGTATGCAGTTGCTCAACGTCGCCTTTGGCGGGCAACTGATACAAGATTTGTCCGGCCATCAGGAAGAACACCCGGGGGCAGACCCAACGCCTTGCCAGCACCTGATGTACCTGGCCCCGGGAGCCAAGGCCGCGGCGGTGATTGGCAGCGCGGGATTCTTCCGGGTAAACAGCCTGCACCACCAGGGACTGGGTGAAGCTCAGCGGTCGCCTCGCCTGATGAGCACCGCCTACTCAGTAGATGACGGCCTGATCGAGGGGTTGGAAAGCCCCCAACACAGCTGGGTGATCGGGCTGCAATGTCACCCGGAGCGGCAGGACGAAGTCCCCAGAAGCTTTTCCAATCTCTTCGCTGCTTTCCTGGACCGCGCCGAGATGTATCTGACCAGGTAACTGTGATCGACGGAAGGGTGATCGACGGAAGGGTGATCGACGAAGATGACCACCGTTCAATGTTTTCCGCTTCGGCCACGAACCTCGGGACTGATCCGGTTTGGTCCTATCATGCACCAGATCAAGGATTCACCAAGGAGCATTAGCTTATGGTAACCACCACCGCCCCGCCTCCACCACCGGGAGGGCGCATCACCCCGGTACGCATTCAGGAAGAGATGCGCACGTCCTATTTAACCTACGCCATGAGCGTAATCGTTTCCCGGGCCTTGCCCGACGTACGCGATGGTCTGAAGCCGGTGCAGCGACGGATTCTATACGCCATGCATGAGATGGGCATTCGTCCCAACTCTCAGCACCGTAAGTGCGCCCGTATCGCCGGAGAGGTGCTGGGTAAGTTCCACCCCCACGGAGAATCCTCGGTCTACGATACATTGGTCCGCATGGCCCAACCCTTCTCCATGCGCTACCCCCTGATCGATGGACAGGGTAACTTTGGTAGCGTGGATGGCGACCCACCGGCGGCGATGCGGTACACCGAAGCACGGTTGGCCAGCATCGCCGACGAGTTGCTGGCCGACATTGACCAGAACACGGTCAATTTTCTGAGCAACTTTGACGACTCCCTGGAAGAGCCGACGGTATTGCCCAGCCGGATGCCCAATATGCTGGTCAACGGCGCTACTGGCATTGCTGTGGGAATGGCGACCAACATCCCGCCCCATAACCTGGGCGAGGTCTGCGACGCCGTGTGCTATCTGGTGGATCACCCCAACTGCACTGCCGACGACTTGATCAAGCTGGTGCCCGGCCCGGACTTCCCCACCGCGGGGATTATCCGAGGTACTTCTGGCATTATCGAAACCTACAACACCGGCCGGGGCCGCATCGTTATGGAAGCCGCCACCGAAATTGAAGAAGTTAGAGGCGGTCGCCAGCGGATAATCATCAGCGAACTGCCGTACCAGGTGAACAAAGCCCACCTGGTGGAGAAAATCGCCCACCTGACCCGAGAGAAAAGGGTGGAGGGCATATCCGACATCCGGGACGAGTCCGACCGGCACGGCATGCGAGTGGTCATTGAACTGCGGCGGGACGCCCAGGCCAACATCGTGCTGAACAACCTCTACAAGCATACCTCCCTGCGCACCGCCTTCAACTCCATCGTCCTGGCGCTGGTCGATGGACAACCCCAGGTCCTGCCATTGAAACGGTCGCTGGCCCTGTTCATCGAGCACCGCCAGGAGGTAATCCGCCGCCGTTCCGAGTTCCAGTTGCAGCGTGCCCGAGACCGCGACCACATTGTCCAGGGCCTGCTATTGGCCCTGGATCAGATCGACCGAATTATTGAACTAATCCGCGGTTCCGCCGATGTCGAGGCGGCCCGCAACAACCTGATGCTAGAAATGGGCCTATCCCAGGTCCAGGCCCAGGCAATCCTGGATATGCAACTGCGCCGCCTGGCTGCGCTGGAACGAGAACGTCTGGAGAAAGAACACCAAGAGTTACTCAGCACCATCGCGACCCTGGAAGACCTGCTGGCCAATCCCGCCAAGATTCTAGCCAGCATCAAGACCGAGACCCGCAAGTTGAAAAAGGACTTCGGCAGCCCTCGCCGCACCGTCATCTACCCGGAAGAGGTTACGGAGCAGACCGCCGAGCAGTTCGTCACCCACCAGGACGTGATGGTCACCCTCAGTCAACGGGGCTACATCAAACGCGTCCCCTGCGACACTTACAAGACCCAGCACCGGGGGGGCAAGGGCGTGCGGGGAATGACCACCCGTGAAGACGACGCCCTGATGGACCTGGTAACGGTGGACACCCACGACACGCTACTGTTCTTCACCAACCGGGGCCGGGTTTATCCGCTACGGGTGTTCCAAATTCCGGCGGATACCTCTCGCACCACCCGGGGAACCCTGCTAATCAACCTGATACCTCTGGGCCGGGGGGAGCAGGTCCAGACGATACTCCCTACTCAAAATCCCAAAGAGGGAGACCTGCTGATTCTGGCGACCAGCCGGGGGGAGGTAAAGGCCCTCAAAGAAGGCGAGCTGTCCAACATTCAGGCCCGGGGGCTGATTGTGATGGACCTGGAACCCGGCGATGAGCTGGTCGGGGTGTCCCCCCTGGGTGAATCAGAGGACGTGGTGATGGTGTCGGAACTGGGCCAAGCCATCCGGTTCCCGGTGATCGACCTGGCGCCCCGCTCCCGGACCGCCGGGGGAGTACGAGGCATGCGCCTGAAGGAGGGAGATCGGGTGGTCTCGATGAACACCGTGACCGCCAATGACCGCCTGTTGGTGGTGAGCAAAGGCGGCTACGGCAAATCGTCTCGCCTGTCCCTGTACCCCACCCAGTCCAGAAACGGGCAGGGGGTACGCACTTTCAAGGTCACGGAAAAGACTGGTCCGGTCGCCATAGCGAGAGTGGTGCCCGAGACCAGCGACTGCGAGGTATTCATCATTTCAGCCAAGGCCCAGGTGGTACGCATCAACCTGGATGATGTGCGGGTCAGTGGTCGCGCCACTCAAGGAGTCATCATCTGGCGGGACCGGGAACCGGATGACTACGTCGCTTCGGTGACCTTGTTCGAAGAGAGCGCCTACACGCCGGCCGAGCCCTCCACCAACGGACACCAGGCGACCGAGGCACCTGCCGAAGCCGAAGACGAATAAAATCATAACGACTTTCGTAGCAAACCAGGTTTGTAAGGGTGTTTCGTCAATCTACGAAATACCCTTATTTACTATAAGGGCATCAATATCAAATCGATAGCTGAAGTACAAAGCAAAATATATTTGTTCTGTTGTTAATAATCGTATATAATCTTTTATGTGAATTTTGACGCAATCCAACAGGTAAGACTCTTAAAGGCGTCAACAAGGAAGAGCTTTCGATGAAACTGGTCTTTGTCCATGGTGCTGGGAATTCCAGCCTGTCCTTTTATTATCAGCTGCGACACTTTCGCAACTCGAAGGCCATTGATTTACCGGGGCATCCCAACGGCAAACCCTGCACCAGTATTGATGGTTATGTTGAGTGGGTGCGTGGCTTCAACACTGCCCGCCGCTACAAGGACATAGTTCTGTGCGGTCACTCCATGGGAGGCGCCATCGCATTGCGCTATGCTCTGCTTTATCCCGATGAGCTCAAGGGGCTGATCCTGATGGGCACCGGGGCGAAGTTACGGGTCGACCCCAGCTTCCTGAAACAGTGCCGTGAGCCGGGAGCAGGAAACGCGGACTGGTTGAAGCACCGGAAGTCCAGCTACAAGGGGGTGGAATCGGACATCTACCGGGTTTTGGTCCAGCGGGCGGAGGAAATCGGACCTCAAGTGGAGCTAAACGACCTGCTTTCCTGGGACCAATTCGACGTAATGCAGGAAGTGGCGAATATCCGCCTGCCCACGGAAATCATCTGCGGCGACGCCGATGCCATGGCCCCGGTCAAATATTCCAACTACTTGACCAAGCAGATTGAGGGTGCTCACCAGGACATCATCGCCGAAGCTGACCATTTTGTTCAACTGAAGCAGTACCAGCAGGTCAACGCCAAGATTGAAGAGTTTCTGCACCGCCTGAAATAGCAGGATACCGGCCTATGCCGACGCCGGATCATACCAGCGGCTTTCGTAGAACATCAGGGGTGCGCCTTCGGCTTCCTGGCGCACCTCTTTTACTTCCCCAAAAAATACGGTGTGGTCACCGTACGCGTGGGAACCTACCACCTGGCAGCTGAGGAAGACCATTGATTCTGCCAAGATCGGGACACCGTCCTCGGTCATGGTGTAACGATAGTCCACCTCCCCGGTCCGGTTTTCTGGACGCTTGGCAAAATACGCCCCCAGCTCCAGTTGAGCGTTCCGGAGGATATTAATCCCAAATCGGCCTTGCTTCTCCACATAGCCATGAGTGTGCGTCCCGTGGGCTACACAGATCAATACAGTGGCCGGTTCCAGGCAAACCGAGGTGAAAGAGTTGGCGGTCATTGAGTGGGGTGTGCCTTCATCGTCCACGCTGGTTACCACGGTGACTCCAGTGGCGAATTTGGACATGGCCCTTCTGAATTCGTCCTTATCGACCAAGACAATACCTTCCCCGAAGAATTTCCGACAATTATACTAATTTGGTTTTGCTCACGCTACCGTACCGGCTCCCTTACTCCCTGACAGGTTGATGAAAAACCCTTTTCGACCATCCCCCTACCCCCTTCCTGACCAGGAAGGGGGTAGAAATTGTATCTGGGGGACACCCCCAGACCTCGGCCACAGGGGCTTCACCCCTCTGGACTCCCCTTTTTCAGCACCCTGCTAGTGCTTGGATGAGGCAGGAAGAATTCAGCCAACTGTCCCGGGATACCTGCGGTCAACCCAGCGGCGTCTAGCTTGGCCACCGTATTGGCCGGAATGTATCCCGAAAAGACTTCGGGGTGAGTCAGCTGGGCCAGGATTTCCAGCCCTTGCACCACCCGTGGGCCGGGACGGCTGAAGTACACGTGGTCAATCAGATACACCTCGCCGGACCGGACGGCTGGCAGATGATGCCAACCATCTTGTTGGGCCAGCCAGGAGATCTCCCTCAAGTGGCGGTCCAGATCTGATGAACACAGATCAATGTACAGTTTCTCCGGCGCATAGTCCAGCACCTCCTGCCACCGAATTCTGGCGGCGGGGCAACCCGGCGGGTAAAGATCCTGCGCACCGCCAGCTAACTGCAATAGGTCGGGTATCCAGTGACCGCCGATGACCAACGGATTGATCCCCTCCAACGAGAACACTCTCGGATAATTGGCCACCGAAGCCAGTTTTTGCTGAATTGCGTCTGCCCGGTCCCTCAGGCTTTTCACCAACTGTTCGGCCTCTCCGCTTCCGCCGCAGACCTCCCCGACCCGGCAAATGCTTCGAAAAATCTCCTCCAGAGTCCGGGGATTGAGCACGATAATCTGAGGCAGATTGGAATTTCCCCGTACCGCCTGGTTCACCGCGCCGGCATCCACTTCGCAGAAGTAGCACAGGTCTTGGGTCAGCACCACGTCGGGAGAGTGTTCCAGCAGCCACTGCTGGTCCAGATCGTAAGGACTTTCGCCAGAAGACAGAATGCGACGCATTTCTTCTTCCACCTGTTGGCTGGACAAGACCGATACGTCGATCTTGCTGCGGCAGACTATCGGTATGTCCCGGGCCTCATCTGGAAAATCGCACAGGTCGGTCACGCCGATAACCTGATCGCCCAGACCCAGAGCAAATAATATTTCGGTGCCGCTGGGCAGCAAAGAACAAATTTTCATGCTTTACCTCGGTGCCGGATCCGCGCTACAGTTTCAGCCCCGCTGAAATTTCTCAATAACCGGACATTGATCTGGCCAATTCGGTCCGGCATTGCTGTATTATGGACATTATAAGCGATCCAATTTATCAAATTTATTAAACCAATCGCCTGATGGTTCGAGGTTCTCCAGATCTTCCCGGAACGACCAATGACCCAAGTCAGATTTAACCAGAAGTGGAGCAACCTGGCACTGCTGCGGCTGAGCGCCTTTGGTTTCGGAATCACCGGATTTTTCCTGGCGATGGACACCATTGTGCTGCCTACTCT
>DASTLM010000056.1:0-10399 GCA_035714945.1 Dehalococcoidia bacterium
CTCCGGCGAATATCCTGATGCTTGGAATTTTCCGTGATCTGGAGGCTGGCATTTACTCCAACCTCTTGCCACTGCCCGACGACCGCCTCCCATAATTCCGTGCTGTTATAGAACCGGCCTTCGCGATCATAGATGATCACTTCATTAGCGGGATCATAGCTAGCCTCCGCCAACAGTTGCCGGGCGCGGGCCGGGTCGTAGGGGTAGGGGGCCGAGTTAGTCTCATTTACTCCCACGGTACCCCGCTGGGATATAGTACCGAAACAGGCCTGAAAGCCATCGTAGATGGATTCCATTAGGCCTTCGCAGTCAATTGCCAGGGCCAGCGCTTCTCGGACGGCTTTCTTCTTTAGCTCCGGATGCCAGATATTATCGGCCACCAGCATGACCACTTCACTATTGGTGCCGGTAAGGAATCTGGGGACGCTATCGCGATTGGCAAATCCGATCTCAAAGGCCAGGTCAGCTTCTCCGGCGGCGACCATCGAGGCTCTAACCAACGCTTCTCCTCGCCATACCTGGCGGGCATGCTGGATCGATGGTGCCTGGGAGTCGTAAGAAGCATTGGGCTGGTAGTCTTCAAAGGCTTCCAGTTCTACCTCAATCCCCCGACGCCATTCGACAATCTGGTAAGGGCCCAACCCTACCGTCATATTCTCCTTGTCGTCATCCGACGCGGAGGCCCACCATTCGGGTGCCTGGAACTTGAGGAAGATGGTAGTACGCGGCAGGATTGGACAGTTCAGACCGCAGACCACGTCCACGGTCAAGTCGTCAACTACCTCACCGGAGATATCACCGTGGAAACCATAGGAGCCGGTACTGTGGCCGGCGGTGGCACTGTCGCCATGCCAGTCGATGCCCACTTTAGCCGCGGCGGCGTCCCATGGCTCCCCGTTGTGGAAGGTAACCCCCTCTTTTAGCCGGAACCGCCAGCGGTCCGGTGCCTCCTGACTCCAGCTCTCGACGCCGCTGAGGGGCACTACCTCAAAGGTGCTGCTGTCGATCCAGGTCAGCGGGTCGGTGGCTATCTCTTCACATACCATGCTGGGCACGTTCCCGCTGCACCCCGTGGAAAAGGATCCCAACGCTGTAGGTTCTTCGCCGGCCACCACGGTAATGCTATCCCGAGCACTGGCGACGACACCCGGCGTCGGCGTCGGCCGGGGGGTTGCGGTTGCGACCATGGCGCCCGGAGTGGGTGTCGATACGAACCCCAGGGTTGGGGTGGGATCAGCGGTAGCAACAGCGGTGGCGGCTGGCGAGGGCGTTGCCGCTGCCGGGGGCGCCACTGTTGCCGCCGGGCCGCCGCAGGCAATAACCAGGATGGTGAGCAGGGCTGGCAAACCGGGTATCCACGCCCCCTTTCCGATATTAAGCCTCGGGATAATTGACATTGGTATCTCCTGCGCATTATTACGAATTAAGTACAATGTATGCCGATTTTTGTGCTGACTACTGGTTTGACCACCTCCGATACATAGGTCTGATCGTCCATAAGGGCTATTTATAATGTATTGCATTAACTTTGTCAAATTTGGGCATAATGCTCCGGTCTAGCCGCGAACAGAAAAAGCGTGCCGCCAAACGGCGGCACGCTCTCGAGGTGCTTCAGTCAGGGCTTGAGAGTTACTGGGTGAAGAACATGGTGTTGGCCCGGATGCGCGGGGCGTAGGTGGGTTCCCACTCCAGATTTGCCGACAGCCCGTAAATTGAGACAACCTGGAACCCGTCAACAAAATGGAAGTTATCGTGAACGAAGGTAGCTACCGCCTCCTGCCGTTGCCTTCGCAGGTCTCCGGTGGGTGTGGCGTCGGCTTCCTCCATCTGTGCCTCGAATGCCTCGATACAGACCCCACTGCTCCGGCTGAAACAGCTATTCCGCAGCTTCCCCTGCCGCGAGTAGTCCAACGACTCGGTGGAGGTGGGTCCCCCCACAATCTGCGAGGAAACGAACCTGGGGCCGCTGGGTCCCATGGCGAGGCACTTGGCTTCCAGGGTGCTCCCCACGGCGGCATCGAAGTCCGATTTAGTGCGGGTGAAGCCGCAAGACGAACGGTACACGTCATTGAAAACACTGGATTCCACGATGCTTAGCTCGGCGTCGATGCCCACCTCTCGCCAGGAGCTTACCATGGCCTCGCCCACTTCCACGTCCTTGGGTACCCGATTGGACCGCATCGTCAAGACGATCTTATGGTCGAAGTCAAAGTTGGCTTCCTGCAGTAGTTCCCTGGCGCGCTCGAGGTCGTAGCCGTGGGGGGCCGAGTTGGCTTCGGTGATGCCAACGGTGCCCCGCTGGGTGATATTGCCGAAGCAATCTACCAGGCCGTCATAGAGTTGTGCCAGGATACCAACACAGTCGTAGGCCAGATTCATCGCCTCCCGGACCTGGATCTTGCTCAACTCCGGGTCATAAAGGGTGTCAAAGGTGAAGCGGAACACCTCGTTGTTGGTGGCCGACTTCCACTTGGGGACCCGGTCCCGGTCGTCCAGGGAGATTTCCGCCCAGTCGGCCTCGCCAGCCTGTAACATGGAGGCGCGAACCAGCGGCTCGTTGCGCCATTGCTGAATCACGTGCTGGATGGCCGGCGCTTTGGCAAAAACGGTGGATGGGTTGGGCTGGTAGCCTTCATACGCTTCCAGCTCTACCTGAACGCCCGGAGTCCACTCGACTATTTTGTAAGGGCCAAGGCCGACGGTGTGCCGTTCGATATCATCCTCGGTGGCGGTCTCGAACCAGCCCACATCCTGGAATTTGGTAAAGATGGTGGTGCTGGGCAGGATGGGACAGTATCCGCCGCAGACCACGTCCAGGGTCAGGTCGTCCACCACCTCTCCGCTGATTATGCCGTGGAAGCTGAAGTCGTTGGAGTTGAAGTGGCCGCTGGTCTCTTCATCACCAAAGTAGTCGATCCAAAACTTGGCCTGGGTGGCATTCCAGGGTGCGCCGTTGTGGAAGGTAATGCCGTCCCGGAGGTGGAAACGCCAGCGGTCGGGGTCAACCTGCTCCCAGCCTTCGATGCCGGTCAGCCCCACCACTTCGAAGTTTTGCTGGTCGTCGATCCAGGTCAGCGGGTCGCTGACCATATCGTCGCAGATGGTGTTCTGGATGTTGCCGCCGCAGTTGGCGCTGGCGGCGCCGATGGTGATCGGCTCTTCGCTGGTCAGGAAAATCACCGTATCCTTGGCGCTGACCACGTCGGCCGGGATTGGAGTTGGCAAGGGGATGGCGGTCTCTGGAATCGTCAGGGCCTTGGGCGTGGCCAGGGCTGACGGCGTTGTAATCGGGCCGCCGACCGGCGCTTGCGCGGCGGGAGTGTCACCTCCACCCGCCGGAGCTGGCGCGGCGGTGCCGCAGGCAATAATCAAAACCGTGAGCAGGGCCAGCAGGCCAGGTATCCCGCCCCGTTTTCCGAATAAGCTTGTTGACGTGCGCAACATCAGCTATATGCCTCCAACAAAATTACGAATAACCCCTATATTATGACGACATATATACTTTTTGATGGTGTCGGCACCTCCTGATCTGCATGTTTCATGCTAACTCACTTCATGGTAACTTATAATGTATAACATTGTTTTTGTCAATGGTAGCGAGATCTGGGCCCTCCAGTAAGTAAGCCGCCAGGAGGCAACTAAAAACGCCCCGAGACAATTCTCGGGGCGTTGCGATCAGTCAGTCGGCTGGATATATCGGCCGGATATATCGGCTGGATCTAAAGGCTACGGCGAGAAGCTCATGGTGTTGATACGGGTCCGTGGGTCGTAGCGTGGCGACCATTCCAGGTGCTCGGACAGGCCGTAGACCGTGACGACCTGGAACATGGGGATGAACCAGAACTGGTCATGAATCGTCGTCGCCAGGGCTTCCATCTGGCGGGTGCGGTCCGGTCCCAGCGGGGCCCGGATGGCCTGTTGGACCGCGTCTTCAAAGCCTGGCACCAGGTCGCATACCCGGCTGTTGACGTTGCCACAACTGGTGCGCAGCAGCAACTGTCGCTGCAGGTCCAGGGACTCATTGGAAGTTCCCGACTCATAGTAACCGCTGGACTGGAAGAACGGGCCGGGGGCGTTGGGCTGACTGACGCAGGACCGCGGGTCCGCCAAGCCGCCGCACCCGCTGCGGCGTACTTCCCGGTGTTCGGCCTCTTCCATGATCTGGAGGTCCGCGGTGACACCGACCTCCTGCCACATGCCGATCACGGCCTCCCACAATTCGATGTCCCGGAAGATTGGTCCCTGGCGGCTGTAGATGGTTATTCCGTTGGCCGGATCGTATCCCGCCTGGGCCAGCAATTCCCGCGCCCGGTCCGGGTCATAGGGGTAGGGGGCCGAGTTCTCATCAGTGATACCAACCGTGCCAGTCTGGGATATGTTCCCGTAGCATTCTTGCAGACCGTTGTACAGGCTTGCCATGAGCGTTTCGCAGTCAATGGCCAGGGTCAGGGCCTCCCGGACGTCCTTCTTCTTCAGTTCCGGGTGCCAGATGTTATCGGCCACCAGCAGGTAAATTTCGTTGCTGGTGCCGGTTAAAGCCCGGGGGACCCGGTCAAGATTCTCGAATCCGATATCAAAGGCCAGGTCCGCCTCGCCGGCGTCGATCATGGCCGCCCGGGCAAGCTCCTCATTCCGTGACACCTGGAAGGCGCGCTGAATCGTCGGAGCCTGGGCGTCGTAAGAACTGTTGGGCCGGTAGTCCTCGAAGGCTTCCAGCTCAACTTCCACGCCTCGGCGCCATTCGACTATCCGGTAGGGGCCGATGCCGACGGTCGTTGCTTCGCGGATATCCTCGGCCTGGGTGGCCCACCATTCCGGAGCCTGGAACTTGAGGAACATGGTAGTGCGGGGGAGCAAGGGGCAGTTAACGTCACACACCAGGTCCAGGGTGAGGTCATCCACTACTGCACCGGTGATGGTCCCGTGGAAGCCGTAGGAACCGGTGCCGTGGCCGGCCGTCGCCGGGTCGCCGTGGGTGTCAACTCCCAGTTTGGCGGCCGCCGCGTTCCATTTTTCACCATTGTGGAAGGTGACGCCGTCCCTCAGGCTGAATCTCCAGCGGTCGGGAGCCTCTTGTGACCAGCCGGCGACGCCGCTGAGGGGGACCACCTCAAAAGTGGTGCTGTCGATCCAGGTCAGGGGGTCGCTGGCCACGTCTTCGCACACCAGGCTGGGCACGTTACCGCTGCAACCCTGGGAGAAGGCGCCCAACTGGTCGGGCTCGCCGTTGGTCACCAGAATGACGGAATCCCGGGCCGATACCCTCGCCTCCGGCGTCGGGGTCATCACCGGGACCATGGTGGGGCCCCCGGATACCACCGTGGGCGCTGCCGTCGGCGCGGCTGGCGCCGCCCCGCTACAGGCCGCCGCGACCAGCGCGGCGATTGCCAGCATTGCGGCGGTCCATCGGTGCTTGCTGAGAATAGCCCTCACGAGATGTTGCTCCTTCAGGGAATACATTACGGCCAATCTTTGGCCAACGCCTCTATTCTCTGGGAACCGGACAACAAATTCTAGGTATGCTGAAGAAAGATTCGCTGAGTTCTCTGGTGCGTCGGTGTTAGCCCGGTCGCGCGAGTCAATTGGGCCGGCAATCCGGCAACCGAGGTCCGGTCCGGCCCTTCAATAGTTGACGCTGCGGGCAGAACCCAGGATACTTGCCCTGAGGCCAGGCTGAGCGTCTGGTCTGGTTACACAATCCGGGGTACCAGAATTCAGTCCGGATTGGCCCGGTTACCTGAATTATTTTAAGAGATCTTTTAAGAGATCAAGGAGGCTGTGATGCAGTTAGGAGCAATTTTTCCCCAGACCGAGATCGGCGCCGATCCGGCGGCGGTGCGGGATTTTGCCCAGGCCGCCGAAGGGCTGGGCTATGAGCACCTTCTGGTGTTTGACCATGTTCTGGGGGCCGACGCCAGCAAGCGGCAGCATTGGGAGCGTCCCTACAGCCATACCGACGTGTTCCACGAACCCTTCGTGCTCTTTGGCTATCTGGCGGCCCTCACCGAGAAAATCCAGATGACCACCGGCATCCTCATCCTGCCCCAGCGGCAGACCGCGCTGGTGGCCAAACAGGCGGCAGCGGTGGATGTGCTGACCGGAGGCCGTTTGCGCCTGGGCGTTGGCATTGGCTGGAACGACGTTGAGTACGAGGCCCTGGGGGAAAACTTCAACAACCGGGGCAGCCGTTCGGCGGAGCAGATCCAACTGCTGAAGATGTTCTGGACTCAAGACGTGGTCAATTTTAACGGCCGCTACCACAAGGTTTCTTACGCCGGGATAAACCCGCTGCCGGTGCAGCGTCCCATACCAGTCTGGTTTGGCGGGGGCGCACCCCAGGTGGTCAAGCGTCTGGCCCGGTTGGGAGACGGCTGGTTCCCGCAATTCCAGCCGGACAGCGAAGGTCAACAGAAAATTGGCGAAATGCGAGAGCTGGTCAAGGCCGCTGGCCGGGACCCCGCTGCGGTCGGCATCGAGGGTAGAATCAGCTTGACTCAGGGCGGGCCGGATGAGTGGAACAAACTATCGGCGGCCTGGGACGAGGTTGGTGCTACTCACCTGTCGGTAAACACCATGCGAGCCGGGCTCAAGGGGCCGGACCAGCATATCGACGCCATCCGGCGTTTCAAGGAAGCGGTGTCGGGCTGAGGACTACTTCAGCAGACTCACCACGCGGCCGAGTATGTGGTTGCTCACCTCGTACTTGCTCAGCACCGGCAGTTCCACCACCTGAAGCTCTCGGTCAATCAGCACCACCCGGTTGGTGTTTCGTCCAAAGCCGCTGTCCGGGTCGGTGATGTCGTTGGCTACGATCAGGTCCAGCGCCTTGCGGCGCACTTTTTCGGTGGCGTTGGCGATCAGGTTCTCGCTCTCCGCGGAGAATCCGACCTTGACAAAATTGCCGGTGGCGGCCTCCAGAATGTCGGTGGTCCGGGTAAGGTCGATGGTCAGCTCTTGCTGGGACTTCTTGATTTTTTGCCCGGCGGCGGTGACCGGACGGTAATCGGCAACGGCGGCGGCCATGATCAGCGCATCGGCGCCTTCCAGATGGCTGAGCACGGCATCGCACATCTGCTGGGCGGTCTGAACCTGGATGACCTTGACCAGGGGAGGGTCAGGCAGGCTGGTGGGCGCGGTAATCAGGACGGCGTTGGCTCCCCGGTCGCGGGCCGCCTCGGCCAGGGCATATCCCATCTTTCCTGAGGAGTTATTGGTGATCACCCGCACCGGGTCGATGGGTTCCCGAGTGCCCCCGGCGCTGACCACAATGGTGCGACCCGCCAGATCTCCAGATCGCCCCAATGCGGCGGCAATATGTCCCAGCAGCTCCGGGGTTTCCAACAAGCGGCCCATTCCCATCAGTCCAGAAGCCAGACGGCCCGGTGCTGGCCCGGCGATGGCCACTCCCCGCTCCCGCAGCCGGGCCAGGTTTTCCTGGGTAGCCGGATGGTCGAACATGTTGGCGTCCATCGCCGGCGCAATCAGCAGCGGGGCGCCAGTGGCGATAACGGTGGTGGTCAGTGGGTCATCGGCCAGGCCCACGGCCAGCTTGGCGATGCAATTCACCGTCGCCGGTGCGATCACCACAATGTCGGCCCGCTGGGCCAGCGCGACATGGTGGTTGCTGAACTCGGAATCCGGGTCAAAGGTGTCGGTCACCACCTCCCGATGGGTGATGCTGCGGAAGGCCAGGGGGGTGACAAACCGGGTTGCGCCGTAGCTGAGGATGGTGTCCACCAGCGCGCCAGCCTGCGTCAGTTTGCTGGCCAGGTCGATGGCTTTGTAGCAGGCGATGCTGCCGGTAACCCCCAGGACAATATGCTTATCGGCTAGTGGTCCGGTCACGGCCCTCCCCGGTTGGCTGGTGGCCCTGGTTCAATTTGTGAATCAACCGCAGTCCCACCAGGGTCAAGTCTTGATTGATGTGGTCGAAGACCGCCGCCTCTTGAGCGATTACGTTGACCAGTCCGCCGGTGCCGATAACCCGAGCGTCCTGACCGATCTCGTCTTTGAACCGCCCCACCATGGTGCTGACCAGCCCGGCGTAGCCCAGCACCAGCCCCGACTGCATCGAAGTGATAGTGCTGCGTCCGACGGCGGACCGGGGAGCCACCAGTTCAATCCGACGTAGTTGGGAAGTGTTGAAGAACAACGCATCGGCGGCCAGATTCATGCCGGGAGCGATGGCACCGCCCAGGTACTCGCCCTCCCTGGAGATGGCGTCGAATACGGTTGCGGTGCCCAGGTCCACCACCACCAGGGGCGGGCCGTAGAGACGGATTGCGGCAACCGCATCGGCGATGCGGTCGGCCCCGACATCCCGGGGGTTGTCATACAGGATGGGAAGTCCGGTGCGCACGCCCGCCGATACAATCAAGGGCTTCACTCCGAAAAAGACGTCGCACACCTCATTAAACACCACCGTCAGCGGCGGCACCACGCTGCACATACAAGCAGCGTCAATACCCCCAGGATCGATCCCTTTCAGGTGGAGCAGGTTGGTCATCATGGCGCCGTATTCATCGGCGGAACGGCGCGTATCAGTAGAGACCCGGAGGGTCGTGGCCAGGTCGTCGCCATCGAATACGCCAAGGTGTACCACCGTATTGCCAATGTCAAAGGCCAGCAGCTTTGCGTTCATGGTTCCTCATCGCCACTAGCAGGTTGATGCAAAACCCTTTTCGACCATCCCCCTACCCCCTTCCTGACCAGGAAGGGGGTGGAAATTATATCTGGGAGACACCCCCAGACCCCTGCCAAAGGGGCTTCACCCCTCTGGACTCCCCTTTTTCAGCACCCTGCTGGAGCAAATTATAAGGTAACGGCATGCTGAGGGCAATGAACCCGGTAGACTGGTAGACCGGTAGACCTGCGCTCTTCTGCTTTTCAAGACCCGGCTCGCGCTGGATGAAGCGGCCCGGGAAAAGTACCGGGGGGCGTAGCCTTCTAGGTGTTGCCCCAGAATCCCAGCATCCCAGAATCCCAGAATCCTGGAATTCAAGCTAACACCCACCTCCGGCGGTATGCTAAAATCCCCCTGCGTTCGCGTTACGAATATAACTGTAGTGTACTGGAGAGACCGCAATGGCCAACATGGAACACGTACAAATTGTAAGACAAGGCCGGGATGCCGTGGTCAAATGGCGGCAAGAACATCCGGGCGAGAACCTGGACCTGTTCAACTGCTACATGAGTCATGCCCGGATTCCTATGGTGGACTTGCACAACTGTGATATGAGGGACTCGGACTTCATGGGGGCCATGTTGCGCCGGGCCAATCTGTCGGGCTGCTACCTGAACCCGGCCCACCTTTACCGGTCCGACTTGCGGGAGGCCGACCTGAGTCGCGCTCTGCTGAATGGGGCCAACCTGAGGGGGGCCAACCTGACCGGCGCCAACCTGGAGCAGGCCAACCTGGATGCGTCCATTCTCTCCGGCGCCAACCTGACCGGCGCCAACCTGCGGAGGGCAAACCTGACGCGGGTCAATTTGAACGGCGCCGACCTGACGGATGCCGACCTCACCGAAGCCAATTTCAGCGGGGCCGCTTTGAACCGGTCCAACCTGAACGGGGCAAATTTGCGGGAAACCGACTTCTATGAGGCAGTGTTCAACGGTGCGTCCACCGTTGGCGCCAAATTCGCCGGGGCGATCATTGGCTATACCGTGTTCCAGAACTGCGACCTGAGCCAGGCGGCGGACCTGGATAAAGTGAGACATGATGCGCCCAGCACGGTGGGCATCGACACCATCTTTCGTTCCTCCGGGAAGATACCGGAGGCTTTCCTGTCGGGAATTGGCGCTCCGAGAGAACTATGGTCCTTTCTGACCGGTCTGGACGGGTCGACCACCCCGGGCGGGGAATACCATATCTCCTGTGCTGAAGCCGACATTCCCTTTGCCGAAGCGTTGCGCGATAACCTGCGCTCTCACGGGATACGCTCCTGGGTGTTTGCGGAAAACTTCCGGGGCAACGCGCTGGTTGACCGGAGAAGCACTTCCGAAGAAGAGGAAATCGAGCGGTGGGTGCGGCACTACGACAAGTTGATCGTGCTCTGTTCCCAAGCTGGTCTGGATAGCGAGGCGGTGCGTACTGATATGACTCAGGCCAAAGACTTGCAACAGAGTAAGGACCAGTGGATCGTGTACCTGGCGGACCCCGACGGCACCCTGGACCAGCCCAGGGCCCGGGCTGCCCGTAACCTCACCTACGAGAACGTGATATTTAACCTGCGGGGCCAGGATGGTAACACCGCCGAGTACCAGCAGCATCTGTCCCAGTTGGCCGAAAACCTGAAGCAGTCCCAACCGGCCAGGGCTGGAGTTCCGGCAGCCAGCGCCAGCGACCAGCTATAAGGCTTTAGCCTCTAATGATTACCGGGGGTGGCCCCGAATGCGG
>DASTLM010000057.1:0-10528 GCA_035714945.1 Dehalococcoidia bacterium
GCCAGCGACCAGAGATCGGGTTACCCCGCGCGATATCTTCATGCCGGCTCAACTCCGGAATCAGTCAATAATCAACAATTTCGGAAGAGGAGTTCGCGAGCCGCTGGCCCACCAGAGGCCGCTGCCCGGGGAGTAAGGCACCCCCAATCAATCTGGACGGCTTATTCTACCAGGGCGTTCAACAACTGGTCGGAACGACCCTTCCCATTGCGGGCGGCAGCCGGCCCTTTAATGGTTGCGCTCCGGGGGTCAATGGTGCGGTCCTCTTCCATCAGACCGTATTTATGCTCCAGTTCCAGCAAGAACCGGTCCAGGTCCTGTTGGGATTTCTGGACCTCCAGACCTCTCTTATCGACATCCATCTGCAGTTTACGCAACTGGTAGCGGTCTTCCGGGTTTAGCTCTGACATGTCCTGCCCCCAATAGAATCGGTTGGAGTCAACATATTAGCACACTTGTGCTAACATCATCAAGGGACTACTGACAGTCAGTTCGATGACAATGATACGCAACCCGGTTCTGGGTAGTTCAATCTCTTTTCGGAAATGTCTTACCACCAGTGGGTCTCATCCAGGTCTGCATTGCCGGCCCTGGCGGCATCCCAGGGGCGGGCGGGCAGGTACTTCCAGCCGCCGTCGGAGAACATCACCACGAAATTCCCGGTGTCCATGGCTTCGGCAACCCGCAACGCGGCGTGCAAGGTCGCGCCGGAGGAGATTCCCGCCAGCAACCCCTCTTTTTCGATGATCCGGTGGGAAGTATCGATAGCGGTGGCGCTGTCCACCAGAAAGCGACGGTTTAGCAAGGCCAGGTCCAGCAACGGGGGGACATAACCTTCGGACAGGCTCCGCAGTCCTTGCAAAGTCTCGCCCATCCTGGGCTCCACACCCACGATCTGCAAATGGGAGTTGGTCTCTCTCAGCCGCTGGCCAACTCCGGTGATGGTCCCTCCGGTGCCGATGCCCGCCACCAGCACATCAATCTGGGGCAACGCGCGAGCTATTTCTTCCCCGGTAGTCCGGTAATGGGTCTCCAGGTTAATGCGGTTGTCAAACTGACCCAGGTAATGGTAGCCCTGAGCCTGGGCCATTTCCCTGGCCAGGTCAATTGCGCCTTTCATGCCGGCCTTGGGCTCGCACCAGGTTATTTCCGCACCGTACAACTCCAGCAGATCGCCGATGCTGGGCGCCACTTCCCCGGGAATAATAACCCGCACCCGATAACCCCGCTGCTTGGCGACCAGCGCCAGGGCAATGGCGGTGTTGCCGCTGCTGGCCTCAATAATGGTGTCTCCTGCCCGCAGGGCACCGCGAAGTTCCGCCTCCTCGACCATCGCCAGGGCGATCCGGTCTTTGATGCTGCCGCTGGGATTTTGCCCCTCCAACTTGGCGAAGAACCGGATACCTTTTTTGGGCGACAGATGAGCCAGTTCGACCAGCGGAGTGTCGCCGATCAGGTTGAGCAGGTTGGAAACTGGCATGCACAATTGCTCTTCTTGGGAGGGATTGGGGACAGTTAAATTATAACATCGGGGGATTGATCCCGGGCCAGTCCAGAGGGTGGCCCGGTGTTCTTGACGCCGGTCCCGTGACGGTGCTATCCGGTGCCAGTTCCTACCAGGGCCTCAATTTGTTCTGGCCGCGATGGAATCGCCGCCGAAAGATTCTGATATCCGCTGGCGGTAACCAGCACGTTGTCCTCAATGCGGATGCCAATACCCCTTAACGCTGCGGGCGATTCGGTGGCCAATGGCCCGAAATATAGGCCCGGCTCCACCGTAAAGACCATCCCCGCCTGCAAGGTAATCGATGCGTCGCCCACCCGATACGGCCCGGCGTCGTGCACGTCCAGACCCAGCCAGTGGGACGTGCCGTGCATATAGTAGGGTTGGTGCGCCCGTTGTTCGATCAGACCATCGATATCGCCGTGCAGCGCGCCCAGATCGACCAGCCCCTGCACCAGCACCCGAAGCGCGGCCCGGTGAACGTCTTCCAACCGCGCTTCCGGTGAGATCACCTGAAAGGCCTGGTGTTGTGCCTCCAGAACCACGTCATACACCGCCCGCTGCTCCGGGGTGAACTTACTTTTGACCGGCCAGGTGCGGGTGATGTCGGCGGTGTAGTAGTCTGCCTCAGCTCCCGCGTCAATCAGCAGCAGGTCGCCGTCCTTCATCTGCGCCCGGTTGGTGACATAATGCAGGGTGCAGGAGTTGACACCGGAAGCGACGATCGACGGATACCCATTGCGCGGTGAACCCTGCTTGCGGAAGACCGATTCCAGTTCCGCCTGCACTTGATATTCGTAGACGCCGCCTCGGGTGCACCGCATGGCCGCCTCGAAGCCTTGAGCGGTCACCGCAATGGCCCGTTGCAATGCTTCGATTTCCTCCGAAGACTTGATCAACCGCATCTGGTCAACGACCGGTTTCAGGTCCTGGATGCCGAGGAGGGCCTTGCCGGACCTTTGCCCTTCCCGCCGCCGGCTGCTCATCAGGCCGGTAACAACCTGGTCCATCTTCTGGTCGCTGCCCAGACTGTAATGGACAACCTCGACGTCTTCCAGCAGCTTGGGCAACTCGGCATCGATGTCGTCAATGGAGTAGGCGGCGTCAGCGCCGTGCCGTTTCATTGCACCTTCAACGCCAGCCCGGTACCCGACCCAGATCTCAAACTTGGGGTCGTAGGGCCGGACGAAGAGCACGTAGGGGTCGGGATTGCCGGGGCGCAGCACCGCCACCGCGTCGGGCTCGTCGAAGCCGGTCAAATACCAGAAGGGTGACTGCTGACGGAACTCGTAATCAACGTCGTTGTTGCGGGGTGCGTCATGTCCGGCAGTAATGATTATTGCGCCGCCAGCCAGCGACTGCATCAATTTCTGGCGGCGGATGGCGAACTGGCTCACCGACGGCGGTTTTGTGGCGCTGGTCATTGGCCCTCCGGAATATTCGATTGCTCCCCAATCCCATCAGCAATTATCAGTTTGGCTGAATCTCCGCCCCTGGTCAAGCCAAAATCCCACGCCGGCCTTCCCCATGGTCGTGACCGTTGGGACCCCAGCGGACTCTTGCCATCGGCCCTAGGCGACGCCCAACTCCTGCTTGATATCATTCACCACCTGTTTGGTACTCCTGGTCCGCCAGCGGCGGCGGCTGTTGATGGGCTCGTTCTCGATGTCGGGGAACACCTTCATGGTGACGAACACCGGGCCGGGTTCGCTGAGGATCCGCGCAATGTTGGTCGAAAAGTCCTCCAGGTTGTCAAAGGCGTGGGTGGACGGATATCCGGCCCCTTTGGCGATGATGTCGTAGGCCACGTTCTGGGCGTTGGGCACCGGCTGCCCACCAGTGGTGGCGTAAACCTCGTTGTCCAGCACAAAATGATAAAAGTTCTGGGGGGCTTTTTCAGCGATGGTAACCAGGGCGCCCAGGTTCATTAGAATATCGCCCTCGGAGTCGAATAGCACGATCTTTTCCTCGGGTTGGGCCAGGGCCATGCCCAGGGCAAACGAGGCGTGACCACCCATGGCTGGGTCGCCCAGGGGAACATCCCGTTTTTCGTTGGTGCTGATGCCGATCCAATGCCGGCCGCCCCGCCCGGGGATCACCACCGCGTCGCCCCGCAGCGGTTGGAAGACGCGAAACATGTCAGCCATATTGAACATTTTAGCCTCCTGAATTAAACCCCGCCCACGCTGGCAAGCACGCGGTCAATATAGATTTGATTGATGATTTCCTCGCGATTGTTATTGCCCTGATATATCAATTTGATATATCAATGAAAGCCGTGGAATTCGTCGCCAACCAGGATTGCTACCGGCCGCTGGGTGCGCTCAGCCTCGGCAAAGGCAACGGAAATTCGCCCGGAATCGGCGTCGTTCTCCACCAGATAATACTGAATGCCAAAGGCGTTCAGGAAGGGTTCGGTATAGGTGGCGGCGGTGTCCGAATTAACGCCATGTCGGGTGTAGCCCCGATATCCCACCATGATAACCACTGGAATGTTCAATCCCAGCCCCCATCCTCGCAGGGAGTCCCCTGCCTCCATCAGTCCGGTGTTCTGGATCAGAATGATTGGCTTTTTGCCTCCTACTGACAGCCCGGCGGCGGTGGAGAAGGCCTGACCTTCCCGGCTCACCGGGATCAAGTCCAGGGATGGCTCTTCCTTCATCAACATGTAGAGCCAGTTGGTTTCACTGTCGGGCAGCCAGACCACGTGGCTGACACCGTTCTTCTTCATCTCATCCAGAACTGTCTGCGGGTTAAGCTCGCCTTGCTGGGTCATTGCGTTACCTCCCTGGGCCACTATCTAGCGGCGGCAGGCCTGATTATATCCTGACCGACGACGATGTCAACTGAACCCAAGACCAGGGGTTTGCGATAAGTATTGTTGCTGGGTGTAAAATATGCCAAATGGCTGGCCAGAATCGTTACTCCTGGTCCGGACCAGGTGTCAGGATGTCCAATATATTGGTGAAATTTGGGGCGGCCTTCAGTAGACCACCCTTCCAGATAATACTCTTCCGGATTATACCCGTGCTGGCCGTTGTCACCGTCCTGGGGATTGGGGATAGCCCCTCCCGGGTGGCGGCGGTAGACCTTCCGGTGGCGGGGCCAAGCGGGCCAGGTGGTCAGGGACAATTCGAGTTTGACGAGGACGGGTTGATCTGTCTTGGGTTTCTGGCGACCATCGCCGGCACCATGGGAGACGACCTGCTGACCGGCACCAGAGGCCCGGACGTTATCGCCGGTCGGGGTGGCGATGACGTGATCGACGGCAAGGGAGGGGACGACTTCCTCTGTGGCGGCTCCGGGGATGATTTCATTCTCGGCGGCCCCGGGGATGATTTTATCCGGGCCTGGTTGGGCGATGACTTTGTTAACGCGGGCCCCGGCCTGGATACCGTGTTGGCCGATGACGGAAATGACTATCTGATTGGTGAAGATGGCCGGGACTTCTTGTCGGGCAGCGACGGCAACGACGTGATCATCGGTGGCGATTCCCTGCTGGACGATGAGCGGACCAGCCAGCTTTCGGGTGACGATGTGATGCTGGGCGGCCAGGGGGACGACGTTATTGTTGGGGACGACGGCGATGATAGTCTTCTGGCCTTTGGCGGCAACGACTTCATGCTAGGGGCCGGCGGCAACGACGTGATCAATGGGTTCTCCGGAGATGATTACATCGATGCGGGGCCCGGTGCCGACGACCAGTGCAACGGTGGGGATGGGCTTGACTCGGCGGTCAATTGTGAAATCCGAACGAACATCGAAAGGCGGGACACCCGCAGCTTTCCCTTTGTTCGGTGACGACTCCCCACGCATAAATTAAGAAGAAGAATAAAAACTAATGGAAAATATTGAGAATAATTAGAATAATTGGTGGACAACATTACTGGCGCTGGTCAGGAGTTTTCGCAGTTTATTAGATCAGCCTTTTGAAATACTCCCGCCGCCGAAAGCCCGGAGAAGCGCTCGGGGTACATCGCCTCGGCCAGGCCTTCCAGAACGTCCACCACCCGGGGCCCGTGGCGGCTGGGAATCTGACCGTCAAACAGATAGACCCGCTGCTCCTGGACTCCCTTCAGTCTGCTCCAGACCGGTTGCGTGGTCAGATGCTCCCTGGCTTCGAGCACCGTGCGCTCCAGGTTAAAGGCGCAGGGCATTACCATGATGTAATCTGGCTGGTATTCCAACACTTCGTCCCAGCCAACCTCCCGGGAGATGCCCCACTTTTCGGCCAGACCCTCGATTCCCCCGGCTATTTCCACCAATTCCGGCGTCCACTGTCCGGTGTTCCGCAGCGGGTCAAGCCAGTCGATGCAGAAGACTTTTGGGCGTTCTACCAGGTCGGCCAATCCCTTGACCACGAAAGCCACCCGCTGGCGCAGACTGGATACCAGATCATCGGCTCGCTCCGGGACCTGCGCCGCCCGGCCAATGCGCAGTATATTCTGGAGAATGTCCTCCAGACCCGCCGGACGCATCGAGACGATTTCCGGCTGATAGTCCAGGACTCGGGCCGCCGTCTCGAACACTGAGCCGCTGCCGACGGCGCAAACCTGGCAAAGTTCCTGAGTCAGAATCAAATCAGGTTGCAGTTCCCGCAGCAGGTCGCCGTTGATCCAGTGGACCGGATTGTTGTTGGCCCGGGCTTGCTGGATGATGGCGTCAATCTCGTCGCTGCGCAGGTGGGAAAGCTGACGGACGGTCTGGCTGACCACTGGCTTGCTTCTGGCGGCGGCCGGATAATCACAGGCATGGGAGACTCCCACCAGCTGGTCGCCCAGTCCCAGGGCGTAGACGATCTCGGTGGCGCTGGGCAGTAACGAACAAATGCGCATGGTCGACGTCTCCTGACTGCCTGCTGGCAAGGGCCTCGTGGCCAGACTCCAGACCAAGGGGGATGCAAATACTGTGGGTAATATCCCAGTGGGTAATATCCCAGTCGATAACATCATATAGGAAAGGGGGAACTCTGGGAAATCCAGGGACTCAACCATGATTTTCCGCGGTCCTTTCCGGCCCCCGGCCCTCATGCTAGAATTGAAGCGGCAGCGCACCTGGCGCTAGCCGGTTGGGGGTTCAGACAATGGCCAAGATTCTGGACGGGGCGGCCCTGGCCAAAGAGGTCCGGGCCGAAGTCGCGGCGGGCGTGCTGGACGTGCAGCAACGGCATCAGGTGACGCCCGGTCTGGCTGCGGTGCTGGTTGGCGGCGACGCGGCATCGGCCATCTACGTCCGCAACAAGGGCCGGGACTGCAACGAAGTCGGCATGTTCAGCGAGATTTTTCGGATGCCCGCCCGGACCTCCCAATCAGAAATCATAGACCTGATCCAGCGGCTAAACTGTGACCAGCGGTTCCACGGTATCCTGGTGCAGCTTCCACTGCCGGAACAAATCGACGAGGAAGCGACCATCAACGCCGTTTCTCCAGCCAAGGACGTCGATGGCATCCATCCCTTTAACCTGGGCAAACTGGTGCAGGGTTCGCCCAACTTCATCCCGGGCACACCCGCCGGGGTCCAGCAAATTCTTCTCCGCAGCGGCTACAACCCGTCGGGCCAGCACGTGGTTATTTGCGGGCGCAGCAACATCGTCGGCAAGCCTCTGGCGATGCTACTGATGCAACGGCGCGAGGGTTCCAACGCTACGGTGACGGTCTGCCACACCCGCACCAAAAACCTGCCGGAAATTACCCGTCAAGCCGATATCCTGGTTGCCGCCATCGGCCAGCCTGGGGCCATCACCGCCGACATGGTACGCCAGGGCGCGGTGGTTATCGACGTGGGAATCAACCGGGTGGAGGACGCCGCCCGCAAGCAGGGCTACCGGCTGGTGGGCGACGTGGACTTCCGACCGGTGGCGGCGAAGGCTGAAGCCATCACGCCAGTGCCCGGCGGCGTGGGCCCCATGACCATCGCCATGCTGCTGGTCAACACGCTGACCGCGGCGCGCAGCAGCATCCACTGAATCAGCGAAGCAGGAGTCGATGCGGCGAAGCCGGACACGGTGGAGCCCGTCTTCCGGCCCGGCTATCTGCGCTTGCTTTACCCCGGTACGATGCGCTGGAATAACCTGACCAATCGGGTCAACCCCTTCTGGCGTTGACCCGGGTCTCTTTGCTGCACCGAAGGACCGTAAACTGGTAATGCGCCAGCATCGGCCCGGGCCGTTTCCACAGACCGGGGTTCCAGAGACCGGGGTTCCAGAGACCGGGGTTCTTCACCAAAAGCCGTAGGGTCAATTTCGATGGGCCAACTTCTCCGACACGAATGACAGTACAAGTCCCGGGACCTCACCCGGTACTCCAGGCCTCTGGGTTCTCCCTGGCTCTTGCCACAACCGGGACACCTCCCCTGCTTATACCGGGCGATGGCGACACTAACTTTTCCGGCCATGTCGTCGGGTTGAATCATCTGTCTCCGCGGTTATCTTGATGCCGGTCCAGGACGCCGAGCTGGGACCAGGGCAACGGCTGCCCGATTTGGTATCACAGAAGTCCCGGACTCTCGGTCTAGATACGACGCATCTTGGGGTCCAAAATGTCCCGCATCCAGTCACCGAAGAAATTGAAGGCCAATACCACCGCCGTGATGGCCAGACCTGGGAAGAGGGCCAGCCACCAGACGTCCAGGATTACGGCACGACCCTCGGACACCATGATGCCCCAGGCAGGGGCCCCTGGGGGAAGGCCCAGGCCCAGAAAGCTTAAAGAGGCTTCCAGCAAAATCACCTGCCCCACGGAAAGACTGGTCACCACCATCAAGGTATTGATGGTGTTGGGGAATATGTGCCGCCAGAGGATCATCGGCATTGAAACCCCGGCGATTCTGGCGGAGGTGACAAAGTCCAACTCTTTGATGCTCAAGACTTCACCCCGAATCATTCGGGCGAACCGGGCCCATACGGTCAGGGCCACCGCCAGGATGATGTTTCCGATGCCGGAACCCAGGATGGTAACCACGATCATCGCCACCAGGATGGTCGGGAACCCCAGAGTGGCGTCGGCGGCGCGGGATATCAAAATGTCCACCGAACCGGGCCGGATGCCGGCAACCAGGCCCAGCACCGTACCCACAAAGGCCCCGGTGCCCAGGGCGATCAGGCTGATGAAGACAGCGGTCCGGGCGCCGTAAATCAATCGGCTCAGCATATCTCGGCCCAAGATGTCGGTACCCAGGGGGTAGGTCAGGTCTGCCCAGGGCGCCAACTTGGAGTCCAGCATGCTGATTTCCACCGGGTCGTGGGGGGACAGCAGCGGAGCGAACCCGGCGCAGACCAGGAGTACGCCCATGATAATCAAGGGGATCCAGGGTAATCGGGCTTGCCTGGCTTTCCCGGGTATGGCCAGCAAACGGTCAATTCTACCGGTAGCAACATTAAGCGACGCCACAAAACCTCCCCGGTTAATCGTACCTGATTCTGGGGTTTACGTAGGCATAGAGGATGTCAACCAACAGGGTAGTGAAAATGTAAAAGAACCCCGCCGCCAGCACCGTAGCCTGGACCACCGGGAAGTCCCGCTGGCCGATGCCCGGCCAGGCGACTACCACCTCCACCACCACCGAGCCGTTGAGCAGGCCTGCCAGGGTCAGGCCGGAGAAGGTCAGCACCGGTATGATCGCGTTCTTCAGGGCGTGCTTGTAGATCACCAGTCTTTCTGAAAGACCCTTGATCCGGGCAAACTTGACGAACTAGCTGTCCATCACCTCCAGCATGCTGGAGCGGGTCAGGCGCATGACCCCAGCCATGCTGGCCCAAGACAGCACGAAGGCGGGGAGGATGAAGTGGTCCCAGCCGCCCCGACCGTGAGTGGGCAGCCAGCCCAGTATCCCCCCAAACAGCAGGATCAGCATGATGGCGATCCAGAAACTGGGGGCCGCAATGCCGGCCACGGCAAATAGCTTGCCGACTTGATCGTAGTTTCCTGGGTAACATTGAGTTCATGTTACGTATTTCGTCATACTTATGCCCCATCTGACACCCAGGATCCGGAGCTTTCACTGCCAAGATGTACGTTTATTGGAGAACATGGCTAATGTATATTACCAATCGCAGTCGTGTCAACCTGCGGCCTGGTATTCCGGTAATATTATCCGGCGAGAGGTATCCCATTGGCCCCTGGTTTCTGGTCTGCCGGGAGTCGCTGCTGCGCTGGCTTACCCGGGCTTACCCACCTGCCGTTGACGGCAATTGCCAGCAACTCTACACTGACTCAAGGCCTGTCCCCCCGGCGTATCTGGCGCCGGCCCGGGGACCGGCAGGCCTCTGACCGTCAGGCCTCTATAGGAGGCAAAAGCCGCCCTGGTTTCGATTTGTTGGTTCTCAATTTAGATCAAACAGTTGGATCAAACAGGATTGAGGGTTCGATGTCTCAAGTGATGGCTGGCAAACAGGCCTTGCTGGAAATGCTAAAGGCCGAAGGCGTAGAGTACATATTCGGGAACCCGGGAACCAGTGAAGGTCCGATCATTGACCTGCTGGGGGACTACCCCGAGTTCCGATATATCCTGACGCTGCAGGAAAGCGTAGCGGTTGGTATGGCAGAGTCCTACGCCAGGTCCACCGGGAAGGCGTCTCTGGTCAGTCTCCACGTGGACAGCGGTCTGGCCAACGGTATCGCTCTGATGCTGGACGCCCTCAATACGGGAACACCCATGGTGGTGACCTCCGCCAACTACGATGTTCGTAAAATCACCGAAGGAAAGACCGACCTGGCCCAACTGGTGAGACCGGTAACCAAGTGGGCCGTCGAATTGAGCCACCCGGACCAGATTCCCAGTGCCATCAGAAGGGCGTTCAACGAAGCCAATAGCCACCCCAAAGGCCCGGTATACGTGGGATTCACCGCCAATGCCCTGGAGGGGTCGGCGGAAATGAATATCATCCCCTCCCGCAAGGTCTATGACGCGACGTCACCGGACCCGGAAGGCATCACCGAAGCGGCGTCGCTGCTGATGGCAGCCCGCCGGCCCATCATGATGGTGGGCGACCGGGTTTCCGATGATGGGGCAATGGACCGGGCGGTC
>DASTLM010000058.1:0-35283 GCA_035714945.1 Dehalococcoidia bacterium
ACCAATTTCGTCGTGGAGCTCCAGAGCTATACGCCGGCGCTCGGCTTCCTGCGACGCTATCAGATGCTGGGACAGCAACTGGGACTGGTTATGGTCGGCGGGTAGACCCTCAACTGTCTTGTGCTCGGTGTTACCCTTCGCGGCGGGGGTGATACCAATGGCCTTCCCCCTCGCTTCTCCTGCCTGCTGCTGCTGGGCTAGTAAGGATTCCAGTTCAGCAACACGCTGACGCAATTCCACTAATTCGCCTGATTCGCCGATGGCTGGCAATGATATTTTATTATACATGGCCGGTTTCCCCATTAAAGAGAATTATTATTCACTAATAGTCAGGATTATATCCTATTTTTGAACCATAATGATATTGCATATTACCATCTGCAGCGGGTAGATGGACAGTCAGTGGCCGGCATCTACCAACAGGGCCAGGAGGGGGGCTGCCCAGAACATCCCGCCTCATTGGAACACCTACTTCACGGTGCAGAACGCTGACCAGACAGCACAAAAGGCCAGGGACGCCAGTGGAACGGTGCTGATGGAGGCGTTTGACGTATTTGACGCTGGTCGGACGGCCGTTTTGCAGGACCCCCAGGGGGCGGTTTTCAGTGTCTTTCAACCAATTCACGCCAATCCTTAGCAGGGTGCTGAAAAAGGGGAGTCCAGAGGGGTGAAGCCCCTTTGGCAGGGGTCTGGGGGTGTCCCCCAGATACAATTTCCACCCCCTTCCTGGTCAGGAAGTGGGTAGGGGGATGGTCGAAAAGGGTTTTTCATCAGTCTGTTAGACCCGGAAGAGCTATGTTGAGACCGTTTGAACCGCGCTGAGCAGCGCAAATAATTCTCCAGCGGTTCTAGTTGTTAATGTTGGTAACTGATGCCATACTGGTGGTGGAAATCCGTTTGCGCTGGGCCAAATTGTAGAGTAGGTCCGGTATTCCTGGCCAAATACCCAGCGTCAAGGAGCTAGCGTGGCCGAACAGTCCAGCTTTGCCTACGGCGGTCAGGCCGTCATCGAAGGGGTGATGATCCGAGGTAGGAACCACTTCAGCTTGGCGGTGCGCCGTCACGACGGCAGCATTTCCCACGCCCAACAGCCGCTGAACCCTCTGTTCACCGGACGCATCCGGCGCTTTCCCTTTTTGCGGGGAGGGGCCGTCCTCATCGAGACGCTGATGCTGGGAATAAAGACCCTGCATCAGTCGGCCAATATGGCGATGCTGGACCAAAAGGGAGCATCAGAAAATGAGATGTCCGGCTGGGCGATGGGGGTAACTCTGGGTGTTTCGCTGCTGCTGGGAATCGGAATCTTCTTCATTTTGCCTCTCTTGCTGGTCAAGCTCGTCGATTCATCCATTCCCTCGGACCTGCTCAGCAATGTCATCGAAGGTCTGTTGCGTCTGGCCATACTGGTGGGCTACATCGGGGGCATTGGATTGATCAAAGATATCCGCCGGGTCTATGCCTACCACGGAGCCGAGCACATGGCCGTCCACGCTCACGAGGCGGGTCTGCCATTGAGCGTGGCCAACGTCCGTAAATTCGGAACGCCCCACCCTCGTTGCGGCACGGCCTTCCTGCTGACGGTGGTTCTGGTCTCGATCGTCATTTTCGCCTTTCTGGGCCGCCCCGACTTTGAGTGGAGAATCCTCTCCCGAATTGCGCTGCTGCCGGTAGTGGCTGGCGTTAGCTATGAATTCATCCGTTTCAGCGGCGCTCACCAGACCTGGATCATCGCCAGGGCGGTGGCTTTGCCGGGCTTGCTGCTGCAAAGCTTGACCACCCGACAACCCGACGACGCTCAGATTGAGGTGGCCATCGCGGCGATGGAAGCCGCCATCGCCGCCGACGCGGGGAAGGAGTATGTAGCGTTGTTCCCGCCCCGAAAGATGGACGGAGAATTTGCCAGGCCCGTCGAGTCGATTTCAGAATAGCGCGTAAGTCTTTCCCTTAACGCCGCATCTTTTGCTACAACTTTTGCCATAACTTTTGATGGTACTGAACAATTACCAGAGGACCTGACCATGATGCCTGAACCCGATATGTGCGAGGCCTGCGGGCGCGAACTGAGCAACTGGCGGCCCGACCTCTATCACCTTCCCGATGCCAGTCAACCCACCGACATGCGGGGTATCGCCGCCCAGAACTTGAAGCGGCACAACGATGCCCTGGAGAGGCTCACCCAGCAGTTGGACCAGCTGTTGGAATTAGCCCGTCAGGGTAATCTTGACACTCAGGGGATCGTGGAGCAACTGGACCATCTCCGCCAGAACCTGACACTCCGACACGGACTGTGCATCGACCGGGCATGCGCCCTATGCCGGGTGCACGAAGAAGCGATCAAGGAGCACGTGCTGGTCTACGTGGACTGGCGAGTGCCGGGGACCATCCAGAAGCTACAGCAGGCCCGACACCGGAACTGATGGGATATCAAAAGCCCCTCGTCCCGACGGTTGCGGAGGATGAGGGGCCCCGCCGGCATCTGGGCCTGAGGGCCTTCCCCTGGTCTCCGCCGGTTAGAAAGGCTCCCGCGATCCAGGCCCACCCATCAGCGCTGGGTATATAGGAGTTCCCGGGCGTCGTTCAAGAGTTCCTCATCACTTCGGGACAGGTCCAGAGGGTCGCCGTGGGGCTGGGGAACCGGGAAACCGGTCCGGTAGTAAAGCTCGACCCGGTTATTTTCGGGGTCAAAAAAGTACATACCGAAGGCGTTGCCGTGGCTGACAATGCGGTCAATCTTCAGGTTCTCTGCTTCAATCATCTCTTTGTACTCGCGCAGGTCCTGAATTGTGGGTACTTTGAAGGAGATCTGCTGGATTAGCTGAGCCTCGTCCGAGGCCTTCCGGCCTTTCATCAGCACGAATTCGTGGTGCTCGGATACCGGGTCGGAGCTGAGAAAGCACATGCCCCGGCCGTCCAGATCTTCGTCGGCCACGTTGAGTCCGATAACCCGGGTGTAAAAATCGCGCATTTTCATCAAATCTCGGGCGTAAATACCCACATGTCCCAGTCCGGTTGTCTGCGCCATACTTTCTTCGCCTCCTGTTTATCTGGCCTGGTTTATCTGGCCTGCAGGTGTATCGGGTAAGAGGATTCAATTATAACACCACCGGAAACCAGGGGGTCTATTACTCCAACCGGGAGAGTCATAGCCTGGGCTGGCGAGGATTCTGGTCAGCCCCTGGCTGACTCGACCAACCGCACCACCTCAGCTACCACTGGAGAAATGTCCCGGGAGGAATCTACCTTCAGGTGAGGGAGGCTGACGGGTGCTTCCCCGGGGCGAAGGCGGCAGTATATCCGCCAGTTGGCATCCGAGTGGCTGTCATTGGCCAGCCCGGCGGCGCGGGCGTCCAGCCTGCGCCGGACTAAATCTGTGGGCGCGGTAAACCGGACCAGGGTCAGTGGAGCTGCGGTATTCTCCGCGATATCGTAGAGCGGGCGCCTGAACCCATCGGTCAGGTTGGTGGCATCGAAAACCACTCGGTAGGCTTCTTTCAGCAAGTCCTCGATCAACTGATGGCAGGCGGCGAAGACCCGGGCATGCTCACCACGGGTGTATCTGGGCCGGGACACCAGGGCTTTCCGCATCCGGTCGCTGCCCACGACCAGGACCGGAATCCGCCGGGACAATTCGCTGGCGAAGTGAGACTTGCCGGTGCCGGGCAGTCCGCTCAGGACGATCAGATAGGGCTCACTGAGGATCTCTTGAGGATATTGACGCAGCTCGCCATCCAGGGCTTGACGCAGTCTCGCTACGTCCCGCGCCGGGGTTGGTTCAGTGCGGTTCGAGTTTGGCAAATTGCTGGCCAGGGGTGGCTCCAGCACCAGTCCGGACTAGACCCTATCGCGCAAGAAACGTTGTATTAGCTGCAGCAAAATAATCGCAACGATTGGGCTGAAGTCGAACATTGATAAAGCTGGTACCAGGCGGAGCAGCGTACGGGACAGTAGGACCCGTATGGGACCCAGAATCGGCTCAGTGATCTGGCCCAGGCCCCGATATATCTGCGCCAGGATTGGATTGGGAGTCGCGCCCAACATGGGTATGACGAAGGATAGAATTATCCGGCCGAGTATCGCAAAGTAGAGCAGGTTGAATATCGCATCAATCAGGCCGCCTGCTGTCACGCCAAACGTCTCCCCTAGCCCTGGCCCAGCTTGATTGATTTGATGTAGGCGGCGTTTACCGCATTGACGATGGCTGCCGGAACACCGGCCTGCTCCAGGGCCTGAACCCCTTCGGCGGTAGTGCCGCCCGGCGACACCACCATGTCCTTCAGTTCGGCCGGATGTTTGCCGGTGTCCATCACCAGCCGGGTGCTGCCGTAGACCATCTGCAGGGCCAGGGTACGGGACATGTCGCGGGGCAACCCGACGTACACTCCGGCGTCGATCAGGGCCTCGATGAACAGGAACACATACGCCGGGCCGCTGGCGCTCAACGCCGTGGCCATATCCAGGTACTTTTCATCGTCAACGTAGATTTCCCGCCCCACGGTACTTAGAATCGACCGGGTCATCTCTCGTTGGGCGGCACCAACTTCTCTGGCAGCGGTCCACAGGCTCATGCCATGCCCGATCTGGGCGGGTGTATTGGGCATGACCCGAATAACGGTGGGGTGACCCAGGCCGTCGATCAGGGTGGACATCCTGGCCCCGGCGATGATGGAAAGCCCGGCCTGTCCCGCCTTCAGTTTGCCCCGGAGTTGCTGGGATACCTTGGACAGATCCTGGGGCTTGATGGCCAACACCACCAGGTCGCCGGTTTGGGTGGCCCTCAGGTTGTCTGGAGTGGTCTGGACGCCGTAATGGCTCTCAAGGTACCGACAGCGGTCGGGGATCGGTTCCCCGACGCAGATGTCTCCGGGGGCGGCCAGTTTTGCCGAGATCACGCCGCTAATGATGGCTTCGGCCATGGTGCCGCCGCCGATAAATGTTAGTTTCATGAGGTATTTGGCAATTCGTTTATCGCTGCTGGGTGTCGGAGACCATTATACCATCTGGAAAATAATAATCGAGAAAAATACCGGGACTAGAAAAAATACCGGGACTAGAAATCGGAGAGGCCGTTGCCCCTGGCCAGCCCCACTGCCAGGCGGATCGACTCCAGCATGCTGGTGGGGTCGGCGATGCCTTTGCCGGCAATGTCGAAGGCGGTACCGTGGTCTACCGAAGTCCGCACGAAGGGCAGTCCCAGGTTGGCGGTGATGCTTTCGGCAAAACCATAGACCTTGACCGGGATGTGCCCCTGATCGTGGTACATGCAAAGCACCGTGTCGTAGCGGCCCTGGATTGCCTGGTGGAATACGATGTCGGCGGGTATCGGTCCCACCACGTTGATGCCCCGTTCTCGGGCCTCCTTCACCGCCGGTGCAATCTCCTCGGCCTCTTCGCTGCCCAGCAGTCCGCCGTCGCTGCCGTGGGGGTTCAGCGCCGCCGCTGCGATGCGCGGGTCGGTAAACCCCCATTTGACGAAGCTGTCGTGAGTCAATTGCAGGAAGTCCAGAATGCGGGCCTTCTTCACATAGTCGCAGGCCAGTCGCAGGGAGCGGTGGGTGGTCAGGTGCACCACCCGCAGGTTCCTGGCCAGCAGCATGGTTGCCACGGTCTTGGCCCCGGACAGTTCCTGAAGCAGTTCCATGTGCCCGATGGACTGGAACCCGGCCAGGCTGGCGGCTTCCTTGTTCAGGGGCGCGGTGGCCAGCCCATCCACAATACCGGCCAGGGCCAGTTGGCCCGCCTTGGACACCCACTCCATGGCCGCCTTGCCGCAGGGGATGCTGATCTGGCCGACGGTGATATCCTCCGGGTTCAGGTTGTGGATGTCCACCACGTCCACCACGCCGGGATGCTCACCAGCGGTGGTGGGGTCGCTGGACTCGTTGATGGTCAGGGGCAGGCCGGTGAGCTGGACCGCCTGCCGCATGGCGAAGCTGTTGCCCACCACCACCGGGCGGCAGGAGGCGTAGACCCGGGGGTCGGACAGGGCTTTGACCACCACTTCCGGCCCGATGCCGCACGGGTCTCCCATGGTGATGGCGATGGTCGGTCTTTCATTTGCTAGCATGATTGAATGCTCCGGAAAGGGGAATTTGTAACATTTTGTTGAGTTTTGACCGACTTTCCCCTAGTCGCACTTGTTCCAGCCGCAGAAGAGGTCGGCGCAACTGGTGCAGCCTTCCTGGAACACCACCGGGCCGTTGCAGTCGGGGCAGCGGCGGGCAGTCTGGAATCGGCGATCAGATAAGGCCACCGGCTCGGCGGTGAACCTCAACTGTGCCCCTTCCGGCTCCTTGAGGGCCTCCCGGTTATGGCCGTTGCCGTTCTCCCGCAGGTGACGCTCCATGGCCAGGGCCACTGCGTCCGGGGCCGAGCGCACCAGAGTTCCCTCATCCCAGGCCGGGCAGCAGGTGATACCCCGCAGGTGGTTGACAATTTCCTGGGCATCGACTCCGGAGCGCAGGGCCAGCGACACCAGCCGGGAGATGGCCTCCAGCTGGGCCGAATCACAGCCGCCGGCCTTGCCCAGAGTGCTGAACAGCTCAAAGGGCCGGTTCGCCTCGTCGAAATTGACGGTGATGTACATGTTGCCGTGGCCGGTGCGCACCCGCTCCGTCACGCCATGAATCTCGCGGGGGCGGTCGCGGGGCACCCGATAGACCGGCAGCCCAGCAACTGCTACGGCGGCGGTATGCTTGCCGGTGTCGCCGGTGCTGAGAACCTGCTCGGCCTTGCTGCCGTCGCGGTAGACGGTGATGCCCTTGCAGCCGGTCTCGTAGGCCAGCATATAGGCCCTGGCGATGTCGTCGATGGTGGCCTCGTAAGGAAAGTTGATGGTCTTGGACACCGAGTTATCGGTGTAAGTCTGGAAGGCGGCCTGCATTCGCACGTGCCACTCCGGGGCAATGTCGTGGGACACCCGGAACACGTCTTTCACCCACTGGGGCACGTCCAGAGTCTCCAGGCTGCCGGATTGGGCCAGCTTTTCCATCAGCTCCGGGGTGTAGAACCCCTCATGTCGGGCCACCGCCTCAAAGTAGGGGTTGCCCTCCACCAGGCGGGTGCGGTCCATAACGTTGCGGACGTAGGACAGGGCGAACAGGGGCTCGATGCCGCTGGAGGCTCCGGCGATGATGCTGATGGTCCCGGTGGGGGCGATGGTCACCGGCGCCGAGTTGCGCATTGGCCTCACCCCGCTGCCATCGGGGCCGGGCCGATTGTAGATGCTGCCCTCCCAGGCTGGAAAGTTGCCGCGCCACTGCGCCAGTTCGCCCGAGCTCCGGTAAGACTCTTCCTGGATGCGGTGCATCACCGTTTCGGCCAGTTCCAGCGCCTCTTCCGAGTCGTAGCGGATGCCCAACTCCACCAGCAGGTCGGACCAGCCCATGACGCCGACGCCGATGCGCCGGGTCTTCCGGCTCATCTGCGCGATCTGCTCGATGGGATAGTTGTTCATATCGATGACGTTGTCCAGCAGGTGCACGGCGGTGCGCACCACTCGGGCCAGCCGTTCCCAGTCGATTGCCACGTCGTCGCTGGTGTAATGCACCATGCGGGCCAGGTTAATGGAACCCAGGTTGCAAGACTCGTAGGGCAGCAGCGGCTGTTCGCCGCAGGGATTGGTGGACTCGATCCGGCCCAGTTGTGGATTGGGGTTGTCCCGGTTGATCCGGTCCAGGAACACAATGCCCGGGTCGCCGGTCTGCCAGGCTAGCTGGACGATCTGGTCGAAGACATACCTGGCGTTGAGCCGCCCGGTTACCTGTCCGCCGTGGGGGTTGACCAGGTCGTACTCCTGGTTGTTCCTGACCCGCTCCATGAACTCCTCGGTGACCGCCACCGAGATGTTGAAGTTGACCAGATGCACGCCGTCCTCCTTGGACCGGATAAACTTCAGGATGTCCGGGTGGTCGACGTTGAGGATACCCATGTTGGCCCCCCGGCGGGTCCCCCCCTGCTTGACCACATCGGTGGCGGCGTCAAAGGCGTTGATGAAGCTCACCGGGCCGGAAGCCACGCCTCCCGTGGAGCCCACCACGTCCCCTTCCGGGCGCAGACGGGAGAAGGAAAATCCGGTGCCGCCGCCGCTCTTGTGAATCAGGGCGGTCTCCTTCACCCTGGAGAAGATGGAGTCCAGTGAGTCCTCCACCGGCAGCACGAAACAGGCCGATAGCTGTTGCAACTCCCGGCCCGCGTTCATTAACGTGGGTGAGTTGGGGAGAAACTCCAACCGGCGCATCACGTCGTAGAACTCGTCCTCGGTGGTCTGGCGCTGGGCCTCGGCGATGCCGTAGTTCAGTTCGGCCTGGGACAGGTTGATGGCCACCCTCCGGAACATGCCATCCGGGTCCTCCAGAACGTTGCCCTCCCGGTCTTTGGACAGGTACCGCCGTTGCAGCACCACCCTGGAGTTTTCGGTCAACTCATCCGACCGCTGGTTGATCTGCTGGGCGATACCGGATTCGCCCAGGGCCTGCCGAATACGACGCCTGACTTTATCCCTGACTTTATCCCTGACTTTATCCCTGACTTTATCATCGATAGTCCCCTCAGAACTCTTTTGTTTAATTGTCAATTTCCCTTCCCCCTCCGATTATCAATTGTTCCCGTTATCAATTGTTCCCGTTATCAATGGTCCCGGCAGCCTCCGCCGCCCAACTGGTAGTTCACCCCTCAGTTTGAGCCCGTGACCGGGTTCATTGACAAGCGCCGGGCCTTGCCCGCCAGCATCAGGTCCAGGATAACCTCCCGGTAGAAGTACATCACCGGCACCAGGCGAGTCTCCCCAAACCCGCCGCCGGCGATCCTCCGGAAGGATCCGCTGGTCAGGAAGTTGAACACCAGATCACTGGTCTCCAACCACCGGCCGGAAAGACCTCTATCGCCGGAAAGACCTCTATTGAAGGAACCTATGAAGGCACCGACAATGGTGCTCAACGAGCCTGCCTCGACTCGGTTGATAACACCGGAACGCAAGCGCAACTTCTGCTCAGCCAAAACATCAATCAGCAGATCGGCCAGGTCTTTGAAGGCCCCGTCCGCCAGCGGGTGGTTGTACTCCAGTTCCAGGGTAACCCCGGTACTGTCGCAACTGCACTGCTTGACATTGAAGTTCCGGCTCAATGATTGTACGATTGCCTCCTCGTGCCCCACGGGAGATGGTTGACATTGTGCCTGCACCAGGTATTTTATGTATCCTTCCAACAGTACTCCTTCTACCAGTACTCCTCGTTAGTACTACAGTCACAGTTCTCACTGGTTACCCTCACCCCAGCCCTCTCCCAAAGGGAGAGGGCGCCAAGTCCCTTGTCCCTTGAAGGAGAAGGTCAGGATGAGGGTGAGACCCTTCTCTAACATGTGCGGCTGTAGTATTAGGCCATTACTCCTCGTCAGGCGTTGACAATTCCATCGGATAATGGACCGGATAATGGACCGGATAATGGACCTTAATATTGCGGGCATTCCAGCGCCAATCGGGCGATTTTTCCCTTATGTTTTAACACTTTTGCCCCACTGTTTCGCTGGCCTGGTGTCAGTGTTTCCGCCAACTGTCCCGTCTCGAATCAAGCCAGGGGGACCGATTCGCTAATCTAGTCCTCATAAATCTCGGGCATGGCCAGCCAGCAGGAGACCAGGCTAGCCCGCACTTCACGGTCAATCTCGTTCTGTAAATCGGCCAGAGGGTTGATTCGCAGGCCTTCCGGCAATTCATCCAGTTCGGTTTCGCCGATGGTCACCTGCATCCGGTTCAGCAAATCTTCCAGGTCATGTACCCGGTTGTTGTGGTCTAAAAGCCTGGCGAGAGCGGCGTATTGAACATTACTACTCATGATCAGGTAAATCTCCTTCAAATATCGGGTCCTGACTGGCTAATATTGGGTCCTGACTGGCTAATATCGGGTCCTGACTGGCTAATATCGGGTCCTGACTGGATTGCGCAGCATGTCCCTTCTGATTGGGCGTTTCTGGTCCAAGTTTGTTCTTTGGTCGGGGACCGAACTGGCGGCGCCGCCGTGTTGGCCCCGGTCCCATTTGCGGCAGGGAGAGCTGGGTATTATCCTCCCGCAAGTCCTGCACCACCCGCTCAAAGCTCTCAATGTCTTGAAAATCTCGATAGACGCTGGCATATCTGATATACGCCACTCGATCCACGTTAATCAGTCGTTCCATGACCAATTGGCCTATGATGTTCGACGGCACCTCCCCCTGGCCAAGATGTTGCAGTTCGGTTTCAATATCTTCGACCATCTTTTCGATGGTCCGGGAGGGAATCGGGCGCTTGGCGCAAGCCTTGCGAATTCCGCTGACCAATTTCTCCCGGTTGAACTCCTCCCTCCGGTTATCCCGCTTCGACACCAACAGCGCCGTGGACTGAATCCGTTCGTAGGTCGTGAACCTCACTCCGCACTGACGGCACTCGCGCCGGCGCCGGATGCCGCTTTCCACTTCTCTGGAGTCAGTCACTCTCGAGTCAGGGTGCCCGCAGAACTGACACCGCATCACTCCACCTTTTCTTATACTTTTCTTAAAATTATTTAAGAAATACCAAATGCTGTACTATTTGTTAATTGCACTACAACTTGTGGTAGTTCGATTCTATGAGTCCAGCCAGCACAATGTCAATACAAAATTTCCGCGGTATTTGGCGTTTTTTTCTGGAGACCAGATGGCTGATTGGGGCGGGCATTGTGGCCAGATCCCTCATCCAGACCGGCCTCTGGACTGGTCACCGGCAAGGGGCCGAGGATGATCGCCGAGGGTGATTGCAGTTGACTGCGGCTCCACAGTTGACTGCGGCTCCAATAGAAGAGGCCATCCCGATCAGGGACGGCCTCAAGCAGGTTCTCGGTGCCCAGGTTGTCAACTAATGAAAAAGGTGATTAAGACGGTCAGGCCTCCGAGAATATTCCTCAAATATGGGAACCACCGGGTTTGGCAGCTACCGTCGCTATGGGAACCATTTGCGGCGGGAACCACCCGGCAGGAAGTTTATCCAGGAAGTTTACCCAGGAAGTTTACCCAGGAAGTTTATCCCAGAGGACGCCAGCTTTGCCTTGAGATAATTGGCTCGATATTCCCCATTCCTCTCCCATCCACTCCCAACTTGTTTCGAGCCGGCCAGCGTCCCCGGCGAGGTTAGATCCTGGCTGGATTAAACCGGTGTTTGGGTCCCGGGTTTCCCCTCCTGCCCGGGGAGGGCAACCTAAACACTCTCCAGGTCCGGGTTATCGAAAAAAGCCTCGCTTGCCTCCCGACTGGCGGCGCAGGAAGCTGGGTACGTCCATCTCTTCCTCGGTATCTGGAGATATATCCTGCAGCAGCCTCTGCAGTTCGGCCTCGCGCATCCGCTGGTTGTCCTGGACCACCGGGAAGGCGGCGGCGACCATCGTCATCTTCACCTCATCATCCATTCTGGGGTCGCGGCTGGTGCCAAAGATGATGTTGGCATCCGGGTCGGCCATGTCCTCAATGACCTTGGCGGCGTCCTGTACTTCCTGCAGGGTCAGGCTGTTGCCGCCGGTGATGACGAACAACACGCGGCGGGCTCCCTCCATGGCAATATCCAGCAAGGGGCTGCGGGTAGCCATCTTGGCGGCGTCGGACGCTCGGTTCTCACCCTTGCCCCGGCCAATGGCCATCCAGGCCGGGCCAGCGCCGCTGAGAATGGTCTTGACATCGGCGAAGTCGACGTTGATCTCGCCAGGAACGGTGACCACTTCGGCGATCGCCTGAATTCCCTGATGCAGCACTGAGTCGGCCATCTTCAGAGCGTCTTCCCAGGTGAAGGGCTGGTCTTTGTGGGCATTCAGTTCCAGCAAACGGTCATTGGGGATGGTGATCAGGGTATCGACATGGTCCTTGAGTCGGGCGATGCCCTCCTCAGCGTTCTTGCGGCGGGCGGCGGCTTCAAAGGAGAAGGGACGGCTCACCACGGCGATGGTCAGAGCGCCGGCCTCTTTGGCGATCTGGGCCACCACCGGCGCGGAACCGGTGCCGGTGCCGCCACCCATGCCCACCGCCAGGAATACCATGTCCGCGCCTTCAACGGCCCGCTGAATTTCGGACCTCGACTCTTCGGCGGCCTGCCGGCCCAGCTCAGGTTGGGCGCCAGATCCCAGGCCGCGAGTCAGGTTCTGGCCCAGGGCGATGCGGTGGGCGACGTCACACCGGAACAGGTGCTGGGCGTCGGTGTTCAGCGCATAGTATTCCACCACGGGCAGCTTTTCTTTGTACATCCGGCTTACGGCGTTGCTTCCGCCGCCGCCAATGCCCAGTACCTTGATCATGGGGACGCCCCGAGCAATCTCCGGCACCAGGTTGGACTGCTCTGAATAATCGCCGCTTGGCTCCCAGGAAGCTGAGTTGTCTAGTACCATAGTCTGATCCTCCGCAAGATTTGATGTCCCAAGATTTGATATCCTATGACGATGTAATGATATTGATTGAGTAATTAGGCTATCGCTTTTTCCAGAAGCGGCCAATGACTCGGGGCTTCAAATTACTGAATCTTTTGAACCCTGGCCGTATCGGAATATGGCCGTAACCCAGTGCTGACACCTACCTGGTGACTTGCTCTCTGGACCGACCGAACCGGCGGGCCAGAGACTTGTACCCCCAGAGAGTTCTCTCTCCGTTCTGATAAGTGCGCCTTTCTCCTTGATGCTTGATCCCCCAGAGCAACGCTCCTACTCCGGCGGAGAAAGCCGGTTTGCGCAACTGCGAGGGTAATCCCGCGATGCCGTTGGGGTAAGCGATGCGGACCTGCCCGCCCATATTGCTCTCCACCAACTGCTTCAGGCCGGCAATTTCAGCGCTCCCGCCGGTGATGACCAGGCCCCCGGTGGGCAACTGGCGCAGTCCGGCCTGACTGACCCGCAGCATGATCAGTTTCAACATCTCGATCATGCGCAGATGCAACGGCTCGCAAAGGCCCCGGCGTTTGACCACCCGCTTGGGTTGGCCCTGGACCCCCGGTATTACCACCTCCTCGTCTGCTCGAATCGACTCGGGCATGACATTTCCCCACTTGACCTTGATTTCCTCAGCCATGTGGTAGGGAACCCGCAATGCCACCGCCAGGTCACGAGTCAACTGGCTGCCGCCCACGGGCAAGACCGTGGAGTACCAGGGGTGACCGTCGCGGTAGATTGACACATCACACGTTCCGGCACCGATGTCCGCCAGGACCACTCCCATCTCACGTTCGTCCCCAGTGAGGGTAGCCTCCGCTGAGGCCAGGGATTGGAGCACCAGGCTGTTGACGGAAACCTTGCCTACCTCGATGGCTTTCACCGTGTTCTTGATGGTGGTAGCGTCGCCCAACACAACATGGGATTCTATCTGGACTTTGCTGGCGTGCAGACCGGTGGGGTTTCGCACGCCGGATAGGCCGTCGACTTCGTATCCGATGGGTATTACGTGCAGCACTTCCTGCGTAGCATCCACATGGGGGAATGACGATTGGATCAACTGGTGAAGCTGCTGCGAGGTAACGCCGTCCAGGTCTTCAAATCCCCGAAGTTCGTCCTGGGTGTTCAGGCAGGATATGTGGGTGCCGCTGATGGTGGCGTATACTCCCGATACGACATCCCTTCCAACGTAGCGCTGGGCTTCCTCCAGTGACGCGGCCACTGCCGCCTTCACCTCTTTGATACTTTCGATGCGGCCCTTCTGCACCCCCTGGGAAACGGCGATCCCAGTACCCAGGATTTTAAGCTCTCCTTCACTGCCCACCCGGGCCAAAATCGCGCAGACCTTATTGGTGCCAATATCGACGGCGGTGTAGAAATTTTCCCTAGCCAATTCTTGACCGTCCTTTGGGCCTGATCGGGCCCCTTGTTGTTATTGCCAAAAATCTACGTTGCTGCATCATATTCTCTCTGCTACCCGCATCCGGGCGCTCCGGCTGCGGGGATTGGCCGATACTTCTTCGGCGGATGGTCGAAGGATCCTGCGATTGACGATCCGCAGGGCAGGTTGGTGGCCACAAACGCACACCGGCAATTCCGGTGGGCAGATACACCCGGCCGCTTCGTGGGCCAATCTGTTTTTCACCAGGCGGTCCTCCAGGCTGTGGTAGCTGATGACCACCAACCTGCCGCCCTCATCGAGTAACTCAACAGCGGCGGCCAAACCGGACCCAAGGTTGGTTAACTCATCATTTACCTCAATGCGCAGTGCCTGGAAGACTCGCGTCGCCGGGTTTACTCTGCGCCCCCGTCCAGGGCGTATTACCCCAGCTACCAGCGCCGACAATTCACCGGTGGTGTTGATCGGACGCGCTCGGACAATGGCTCGGGCCACCGCCCTGGCTCGGGTTTCCTCTCCGTATTCGAAGAAGATGCGCCCGAGTTCTGATTCCCCGTAGGAATTGACAATATCGGCGGCGGTCAGGGACTGGCCTTCCGGGTCGTAGCGCATGTCCAGAGGCTCGTCCCTCTGGAAGCTGAACCCGTAACCCGCGACCTCTACCTGTCGGGAAGAGAAACCCAGGTCCAACAAAAACCCATCTACCCGATCAAAGCCCCTGGACCGTACCATCTGAGCGGCATCAGCGTAGTTGCCCGGAATTCCAATGAACCGGTCGCCAAACTCTTTTAATCGTTGTTGTGCTCGTGACAGAGAGCGAGGGTCTCGATCAACACCCAGCACCACACCTCGGGGAGCAGACGCCCGCAGGACCGAAGAGGCATGCCCTCCCTCACCTACCGTAGCATCCACATACACACCACCCGGCCTCACCGCCAGATGCTCCACCGTCTCCCTCAGCAATACCGGTTGATGAAAAGCAAGTTCTTCCATCCTGGCATCTGGCCTGGCATCCGGCCTGGCATCCGGCCCAACGAAGGGGCCTACCGGGCCGGCCTCGACTGTTTCACTTCCGGTACCATTATTGCCGGTACCATTACTGCCGGTACCATTATTGATGGTTTCTGCGAGAGACACCAAACCGTTGAAGGAGCACCTCACTCTCTGTTCACTAAAACCTGGCACGGCTGGCGAAAGGCACAGGTATACCCTGGGGTATAATTTAGTGGATTAAAATACCCTTCCCGGGGTGATCAGTTGCGCCCGGCCAAGTCGCGCCCGTTGCAGATCAATTCGGCTCCCCTCCCGGGGTTGGAGATTAGCCCGTCCAGACCGGCGCTGTCGCTGAATTACATCTCAGCCAGACCGGCGATACCACCCAACCCCTCCACCCGCTCACTAGTCGAAACTTATCAATCCGGTCAATACCGTGTCAACGAGTTAGACCAACCATTTTAGATGATTTTTAAAATTATCTTAAAATTATATCGATCCCCGGCTCAGAGGCCTTCATAAAACGTATTCCTGATATCAGATCGCCCGGCGGTTGGCCAGGGGAACTTTCAACCCTGGGGTCGTTGTGCTATAATTTTTCTGTCCCACAGGAGCAACGCCCTAGTATCTGTTGCTCTGGTTATTTCAGCTTCATGACTCTGGTGGAGAATAAGTGGTGAAGGTTACCAGGGAATCGGTTACTTCGACGGAAGTAATCCTCAACATAGAAATGGACCCGGCCGATGAGGATCCATTTATTGACCGTTCCTATCGCCGTTCGGTGGGCCGGATGCAGATCCCCGGTTTCCGCAGGGGAAAGGCCCCCCGCTTCATTGTGGAGCGATATGTTGGGCGCACTGCCCTGCTGCAGGAAGCTCTGGAATTCATGATTCCGGAGACTCTGGACCAGGTGCTCAAGGATGAAGACCTCCGGGCCTTCATCGAGCCTCAGATAGAATTGATGGACGTCGAGCCGGTCTCCTTCAAGGCGGTGGTCCCGCTGGAGCCATTGGTGGAACTGGGCGACTACCGCGCCATTCGCGTTGAGCAAACGCCGGTGGAGGTCACCGATGAGCAGGTAAACGACGTCATCAACCGGCTGCAGCAGGAGGCAGCGCCCTGGGAGCCGGCGGGACGCCCCGTCCAATTCGGCGACCTGTTGAACCTGGAAGTTCGAGGAACCATCGACGGCGAAGAAGTAGTCAACGACCAGGGCGTGGACTACATTCCCCAGTTAGAGAATCTCCTGCCCTTTCCTGGCTTTGCCGTTCATCTGGAGGGCATGACTGAAGGACAGGAAAAAGACTTCACTCTGGCGATTCCTGAAGATTATCCCCGTCCCCAGTTCGCCGGCAAGGAGTGCCAATTTCACGTGGCGGTGCTCTCGATCAAGGCAAAGAAGCTGCCCGAACTGGACGACGAGTTTGCCAAAGGTGTCGGTGAGGGCTTCGATACCTTTGACGCCTTGCTGGAACACGTTCGAGGGCGGCTGACCGATGAGTCGGAAACCGAGGCCACCATCCTGCTGGAAACCAAGAGCCTGGACCAGTTGGTCGCCATTGCCACCATCGAGGCCTCCGATGCGGTGTACCAACGGGAGCTGGAAATTATGCAGCAGGAAAGAGCGCGCATTATGCAGAGCCAGCGCCTGGACCTGGATACCTACCTGAAATATATCGGAAAGACTGAGGAGGAATTCCTCGATGAACTCCGCCCCAACGCCAACCGGCGGCTGACCAGGTATCTGGTGATGCGCAAGTTGTCCCAGGAAGAGGGTATTTCAGCGTCGGACGAGGAAGTTCAGGAGGAGATCGAGACAGCCATTGCCTCGGCTGGGGACAACGCTCAGCAGATGCGCCGCACCCTGTCCTCAGAGTTTTCCAGAGAAAACATCCGGTCCTCGATATTGAACCGGAAAGTAATGCAGCGTCTGATCGAAATCGCCAGGGGAAGCGATGAGGGTGGTCAGGCCCCGGCGACCCGGGCGCCGGAGAGCGGCGAAATCCAGCCAGCGGCAGGTACTGAGGAACGCCCCGAGGCTTCCGCCCCGGTAAATGGTAAAGAAACCGTAGAAACCGCCATCGAATCCGCGGTAGAAACCGCGGTACAAACCAATGAAGGAGTATAGCCTCTCATGTTGAACCACCCCTTCCATTCGTCACCGCTGGTTCCTGACGCCTCTTGGTTGAACCCCCAGAATATCATCCCCATGGTCATCGAGACCAGCCCCCGGGGGGAGCGGGCGTTCGACATCTATTCGCTATTGTTGAAAGAGCGGATAGTGTTTATGGGGACTCCCATCTCCGACCCGATTGCCAATGTCATCATCGCCCAATTGCTGTACCTGGAGCGGGAAGACCCGGACAAGGGAATCAGCGTTTACATCAACAGCCCCGGCGGAGTCATCAGTTCCGGCCTGGCGATTTACGACACCATGCACCTGATCACCTGTGAAGTCTCCACCATCTGTCTGGGGATGGCGGCCAGCATGGCTACGGTGCTGCTTTCCGGCGGCGCCAAGGGCAAGCGGTACTGTCTGCCCAACTCCACGGTTCACATGCACCAGGCTTTGGGTGGGGCCCAGGGCCAGGCCAGCGATATTGAGATCGCGGCGCGGGAAATTTTGCGTTTGCAGGACAAGATACGCACCCTGCTATCCATTAACACCGGGCAGGACTACGATAAGATTGTTCGCGATACTGACCGGGACTTCTACCTGACTGCGGAGCAGGCAGTGGAATACGGCCTGGTTGATGAAATCCTGGGGGCTGCCTCCCGCAACGGAGGGCGGGCGAGTTAGGCCCTTAATTAGCCTTTTGATTAAATATGATGCATAGCAGCAACTGGCAGTGACTAACGCAAGAAGCGGCCCAAGGCTCTCCCAGTGCTCCTTTTGCGGGAAGACCCAGACCCGTTCCAGCCTGGTGGTGGCGGGCAAGGGTCAGGCCACCGTGTGCTACGAATGCATTCGAGTATTGGGACAGCTCATCGAGACCGAGCAGCCGGTCCAGCCGGTCCGTTCCAGGAAGGATGGCCCGCTGGTGCCTCGGTCCATCTACGCCAACCTTGACGAGTACGTGGTCGGCCAGGAGAAGGCCAAAAAGGTCCTGAGTGTCGCCGTATACAACCACTTCAAGCGCATCTGGAACGGTGCCAACAAATCCGAAGTCGAACTGCAAAAGTCCAACATCCTGTTGATCGGGCCCACCGGCTGTGGCAAGACCATGCTGGCCGAAACCCTGGCCCGCACGCTGGCGGTGCCCTTTGCCGTTTGCGACGCCACGTCCCTGACCGAATCCGGGTACGTGGGCGAGGATGTTGAGAACATCCTGTTGCGGCTGATCCAGGCGTCAGATTGGGATATTGCCAAGGCTGAGCAGGGCATAATCTACATCGACGAACTGGATAAGATCGCCCGCAAGGAGGGAGTCAACCGGTCCATCACCCGGGACGTATCGGGGGAAGGCGTACAGCAAGAATTGTTGAAGATCGTCGAGGGGTGCGTGGCCAACGTGCCTCCCCAGGGCGGTCGGAAGCATCCCCACCAGGAATTCCTGCAAATCAATACCAGGAATATTCTCTTCATCTGCGGCGGCGCTTTCGAGGGCCTGGAAAACATCGTGGCCCGCCGCATTACCTACAGTGGATCGCAGATGGGTTTCCTGTCCGGCAGTCGATCCAAGACGGAGACCGACGGCAACGTTCTGAGCTATGTCACTCCTGAAGACCTGCTGGAGTATGGATTCATCCCGGAATTGGTGGGGCGTCTGCCGGTGGTTAGCAGCCTGGAACATCTGGACCGGGACGCGCTGATCCGAGTGCTGATCGAGCCGAAGAATGCCATCGTCAAACAATACCAGCAACTATTCAGCATCGACAACGTCGAGTTGGAGTTCACTCAAGGAGCATTGGAAGCGGCGGCGGATAAGGCCCTCACCCACCAGACCGGCGCGCGCTGTCTTCGCTATGTAGTTGAAGAGGCTCTGATGGAAGTGATGTACGAGTTGCCGTCGTTGGAAGATGTGGTGCGTTGTGTGGTCGACCGGGACGCCATCGAAGGTACAGGTTCCCCGGATCTAATTACCGCTTCAGGAGAGTGCTTCCGACTACCTTTCGGGCCGATCCAGAAATCCGCTTAGACTTTGATTCTCACCCCGTCCTCAACCCATCCTCAATCATCGCCCGGTTTATCTCCTGGTCCAGACAGATCCCCTCCGGCAACAAATACTTCCCCGGACGATCCCGGAGTTGGCCCAACCGCTGGCTTGCTTCCGGCGACCCCGGGCCGGCGGCCACCGTCCGCAGGGTCTCGAACAACAGGTAGGGTTCCCGCTGGTATTGCGCCTGACGGATCAGCCGGAATAGCTGGAAATCCTCGCCTTCTCTGGCCTTGATCTGAGACACGTCCTGTCGGCCCAGGTCTTCCCAGTGGGCCTTGAACCTTCCGCCGACAATGGGAACGGTGCAGTAAGCGACCACCGGCCCCCGGTCCACTGCCTCGGTAGCCAGGTGGATCATGGTGCCGGTTTGAGATGCCCTGGTCTCGATCAGTTGCCAGACAACCTCTTGCCAGGTACCGATGGGGCCGTCGGGCAGCGCCGGATGCAGGTTCAGGAAGGGGAACCGTCGGCACATCACGCCGCCCAATATCAGCATATATCCAGCCAGGACACAAAGGTCAGGTTGACGGCCCGCCAACAATCTGGATACCTGCTGGTCAAATTCCGCCCGGTGCCGGGCGAAAGTGCCGCCTCGCCGGCGCCGAAATTCGGCGGAGGAAAGGGTCACCAGAGGCAGACCAAATCGGTCAACCAGATCGAAAAACTGGTCCGAGCCTGCCGCCTCTCCCGGCGCCCGATTGCTGAAAACGAACTGGATCTGGGCATCCAACCTGCCCCTCAGTATTCGCTCCTGTACAAACTGCAACAGCCCCCGGGAGCCTTCACCCCTGCCGGTAGAGAACCAGCCGATGCTCAGCATTTCAGGCGTCGGTCTCCTCATCGTTCCATTGCAACCCTGGCCCCTGCAACCCTGGCCCCTGCAACCCTGGCCCCGGGGCAGAGCCGGGATAACTGTCCCTCAATTGGGTTATTTTCAACTCGGTCTCATTCAGCAGTTGGTTGCATCGCTGCACCAGCGCCATCCCCCGTTCGTATACGGCCGTAGCCTGGGCCAGGGGCAATCCTCCGGCTTCCAGGGCCTGGGCGGTTTCCCCCAAACGGCGGAAGGCATCTTCAAAGGTCATGGTTTCCGGGGTCATGGTTTCCGGGTCGCTACCGGACTCGCTCTTCTTTGGCCGTGGCATCAGCAGGAATTCCTTAAATTGATCTGGAGACTAGTCTACCCGAGAGCAGCCCAGGAAGGAAGGTAAATACCGGCCCGAAGTAGCGCCAGCCGGGATGTCCCAACGGGACTCTTACAACAACCGCTCCATCTCCAGGACCTCCGCCGCCTTTCTCTTCCTGGCCGGAGGGCTGACCCGGCTAATATTGCCTGCCGTCGCCGGGATGGCGCCATCGGACAGGGTGATGGTTAAAGCGTCCCCGTTGGACACCTGGGCAGCGCTGGTAACTACCGCGTCGTTGTCCACCCGCTGCACCACCGAGAAACCCCGTCGCAGGATGGCTGCCGGGTCCAAGGCGCCCAATCGCTGTTCCAGGCCGGCAACTTCAACCCTGGTCAGGGCCAATCGATTGGTCAACGAACTATGGACATCTCGCCCCAGGTCGTCCACCCGACGCCGCCAGGTTTCCCAGTCCGGCAGCGCCCGGTCCAACCCTCGGGCCAGAGCTGCCACTTCGGCTCCCCGGTGCTGCAACTCGTAGGCGATGGCCCGCTGCGAGCGAAGCATCAACTCGGACAAATCCTGCCTGAGCACGTTCCCATCGGGGACAACCAGTTCCGCCGCCGCCGAGGGCGTGGGGGCCCGGACATCGGCCACCAGGTCGGCGATGGTCACGTCGGTTTCGTGGCCCACCGCGCTGACCACGGGAATCCGGCTGGCGTAGATGGCCCGGGCCACTGACTCTTCGTTAAAGGGCCAGAGCTCTTCCAGAGACCCGCCGCCCCGGGCCACGATTATCACGTCGGCGCGGCCATTGCGGTTCAACGCCTCAATGGCGGCGACAATGTTGGGCGCGGCCCGGTCCCCCTGTACCTGAGTGGGCGACAGCAGCAGTTCGACCAACGGATAACGACGCTGAATCACGTTCTGAATATCGTGAAACACCGCGCCAGAGGGCGAGGTTACCACGCCAATGACCTGGGGAAATCGGGGCAATGGACGCTTGCGTGATTCCTCGAACAGGCCCTCAGCGCCCAACCGTAGCTTCAGCCGCTCCAGTTCCAGGGCCAGTTCGCCCACGCCTTCGGCCATGACCAGGTCAACCATAAAGTCGGTGGAACCCCGGGGTTCGTAGAAGCTCAGGTGCCCGTGGGTTGACACCGAAGTGCCGCTGGCCAGTAGACCCGCCCCGGTCTGACCCTTGAACATGACGCAGTTCAACACCGCCTGGCCGTCTTTGAGGGTGAAGTAGGAGTGACCGGCTGAGGATACCCGCAGGTTGGAGACCTCGCCCAGCACGTAGAGGTCCGACAGGAGGGGATCGGCCTCCAGCGACTCCCGCAAATAGGCGGTGACCTGACTGACGCTGTAAACCGCCACCGGCTAGCTGACCCGCTCCGTGTACTCCCCGGTCCGCGTATCGACCTTGATGATGGACCCGGTGGTAATGAAGGTGGGCACGGTGACTCGCAAGCCAGTTTCCAGGGTCGCGGGTTTGTTGCCGCCCTGAGCGGTGTCACCCTTGAAGGCGGGGGGTGTGTCCACGACCTTCAACTCTACGTGAGTCGGTACGTTGACGTTAATCGGTGCGCCCTTGTAATAGATTATCTCCACCATCATGTTCTCTTTCAGGTATTCCAGGGCGCCGGCCAACTGTTCCTTGCTCAGTTCGTACTGGTCGAAGGTCTCCTGGTCCAGGAAAAAATAGTAGGTGCCGTCGGTGTAAAGGTACTGGGCCTGCCGGCTGTCAATTTCCGCCACGGTGAAGTTGGTGTGGTATTGCTGGAAGGTGCGCTCCACCACCGTTCCGGACAGCAGGTTCTTCATCTTGATGCGGGTGACCGGCGCCCGCTGCTGCATCTTGTGGCGTTCGTAGTCAATGACCTGCCAGGGCTGACCGTCCAGTTCGATGACCATGCCCCGGTTCAAATCGCCAAAGTTAATGCTCATAACAGCCCTCCGATCCAGCAGTTCCAGCACCAGTAATTCCAGTATCCGTAGTGTACTTTAAGTGGCGGGCATAAGACCAGCAGGAGAGGGGCTCATTTGCGCGCCTTGCTCAGCGGTCTGGCCCCGGCCTCTTCCAGCAATACAATGTCTTCAATTCGCACACCACCCCAACCCGGAATGTAGATCCCCGGCTCGACGGTAAACACCGTACCCACCGCCAGGTTGTCCTCAGAACCGGGTCCGACCCGGGGCCCTTCGTGCACCGCCAGTCCGACTCCGTGTCCCAGGCCATGCCCGAAGTTATCGCCGTAGCCCGCTCCCTGGATCACCGACCGGGCCAGGCGGTCGCATTCCCCACCGCTCATGCCAGGCCGCACTATGGAAATCGCGGTAAGTTGAGCGCCCAGGACGATGTCATAGACCTGGCGGAAGGTCTCATCTTCGTGGCCCAGCACTACCGTGCGGGTAATGTCGCTGCAGTAGCCGCCAACCCGGGCCCCCAGGTCAATGACCACGGGCTCGCCCGGTCGAACCGTCCGGTCGGTGGGCCGGTGGTGAGGCATGGCCCCGTTGGGGCCGGACGCCACGATGGTGTTGAAGCTGACGCTTTCAGCGCCAGAGTCGCGCATCGCCTGCTCCAGCCGCCAGGCAACTTCCCGCTCGGTCAGGCCTTCCCTCAGAGTGGGACCCACCGCGGCCATCGCTGAATCCGAGGCATCAATGGCCCGCTGCAATAGGGCCAACTCCTCTCGATCCTTGACTGCCCTCAACTCTTCGACGGTCCCCGAAGTTGTCACCAGGGATACGCGGTCGAGGGAGGATTCCTGCCGGATCGATTCCAACAGGCGGTGGTGTTCGGCCACCGTCAGGTGTTCACTCTCGAAGCCCAACCGGCTGACCCGGGATTTCTGCAACGACTGGACCAGCCAGTCCCAGCCGGAGCGGGCCGACACCACCTGGAAATCTGGTGCCTGGTTATTGGCCTGCTCGGTGTAGCGGGAATCGGTGGCAAGTATTGCGTGGTCTCGGGTGATCAGCAGATTACCTGCCGAGCCGGTAAAACCCGACAAGTACCGCCGGTTTTCCGGCGTGGAGACCAGCATACCGCCCAGTTGGCGCCGGTCCAGGGCATCGATCAGCCGGAGCAGCCGGTCATTCTGGTTATTCAATGTGAGTTCTCGTCTTGCAGCAGCCCCACCATTATATCCAGCGCGGCGGTGTAGCTGCGCCAGCCAAACCCGGCGATCTGACCTCTGGCGATGTCGGCGATGACCGAGTGCCGCCGCCACTCTTCGCGGGCGTGAATGTTGCCCAGGTGCACCTCAATCACTGGCACGGCGGCGTCGATGAGGGCGTCCTTGAGGGAATAGCTGTAGTGGGTCAATGCCCCGGGGTTGATGACAATTCCGTTGATGTTGCCCCAATTCTCCTGAATACAGTCAATCAGACTGCCTTCGGAGTTGGACTGGAAGAAGGCGATATCCGCGCCCAGCAATTTGGCCTTTTGGGCCACCTTCTGGTTGACCTGCTCCAGGGTCATCGTGCCGTAAATCTCCGGGTTGCGACGCCCCAGGAAGTTGATGTTGGGACCGTTCAGCACCAGAATTTTGGTCATGGTTGCTCTTTAACCGGTGGTCCGGTTACCCCGACGCCCTCGGGTGATAGTTGAGATAGGCGTTTCTGGCTTCCACCCTGGTGATATGGGTATAATGCTGGGTCGTCGTGGGGCTGGAATGGCCCAGCAGTTCCTGTATCACTCGCAGGTCGGCGTGCCCTTCCAGCATATGACTGGCGAAGGTATGACGCAGGGTGTGGGGGTGCACCCCGTTACGCAGCCCGGCCCGGGCGGCATACTGACGCACCAGCTTCTGGAAACTCCGGCGGGACAGCCGCTGACCGTACCGGTTCAGGAACAGGGCTGGCGTGGCAACGGCGGCCAGCATGGGGCGGCTGTCGGATAAGTAACTCCGCAGGGCGTCCTCAGTGGGTTTGCCGAAGAGCACCCAGCGCTCCCGGGAGCCTTTGCCCCGCACCAGGATTTCTCTGCTGGCGAATTTGATGTCCGGCAGGTCCATCCCGTGTATCTCGGCTAGCCGCACGCCACAGGAGTACAGCACCTCAAGAATGGCCCGGTCGCGCCGACCCAGAACCTCAGAGGTGTCGGGAGTTTCCAGCAGGCGGGCCGCTTCCTGCTGGCCGAGGAAGGCAGGCAAGGGTTTTTCGACCTTGACCTGAAAGCTGCGGCCGTTGGGAACCGGGCTGGAACGGAACCACTCTTCCTGCACCAGAAACCGATAGAAGGAGCGCAGCGCGGTCAGTTTGCGGGTGATGCTGACCCGAGCGTAGCCTTCCCGTCCGTCCCGGGCCGAGGTGGCCAGCCAGGCCAGGTAGCCCCGCAGCAATTGCCGGTCCATCTGGGAGGGGTCCCGGCGTTCCTGGGCCAGATATTGCCGGAAGGACTCCACATCTGTCAGATAGATGCGAAGGGTATTTTCGGAAAGACCCCGCTGGCCCCGCAGGTACCGTGCGTATTTCTGGGTGAGGTCGTTGAAATTGCTGCCCCCCGGGGGGCTGGCGTCGGAAGCAGGTCTAGTCGCCAACGGGAGCCAACTCCGGTTCCGGTTCTGCCGGGGCCATTGCCGGCGCCTCTTCCGGTTCGGCTTTCCAGGGGCAGTTGGTGCAGGCGACGCCGTCCGGCGCCTCCGCGACCATCAATCCGCCGCACTTCGGGCAGGGTTCGGCCACCGGACGCTGGTTAAGTATCAAGTCACACTCCGGGTATTTGGAGCAACCGAAGAAGGGACGCCGCCGTCCTCGGGAACGACGCTCGACGATGTCGCCGCCGCACTTGGGGCAGGCTATCCCAATGCGGTGCAAGATGGGCTTGGTGGTGCGGCATTCCGGAAAGCCGGTGCAGGCGATGAACTTGCCGAAACGACCGGCTTTGATCACCATGGGTTTGCCGCAGGTACCGCAGATTTCGTCGGTCTCTTCGTCCATTTTGATCTTGGGCATGTTTTCCTGGGCCGATTCCAGGGCCTTTTCGAACGGCCCGTAGAACTCCCGGAGCATGGGCACCCACTCCCGCTCCCCCTGGGATACCTCGTCCAGTTCGCCCTCCATCCGGGCAGTGAAGTCCAGGTCCATCACGTTGGTGAAATATTCGGTTAACAGGTCGGTCACGGTGATACCCAGTCTGGTGGGAATCAGCCGGGCCTGGTCCTTCTCGACGTAATTCCGATCCAAAAGCGTTCCGATGGTGGGCGCATAGGTGCTGGGACGGCCAATGCCCCTTTCCTCCATCGCCTTGATCAGGGTAGCTTCAGTAAAGCGGGGCGGTGGCTGGGTGAAGTGCTGCCGGGGTTCCAGCTTCAAGCAGTTCAAACCATCGCCACTGGCCAGTGCCGGCAGCAACTTGCGGTGGTCGTCGTCATCTCCATCGTCGCGACTTTCCAGGTAAAGGGTGCGGAATCCGGGGAATTTGAGCACCGAGCCGGTGGCCCGAAATTGGTAGACGTTGTCCGACTGTTGGCAAGCGGCTTCGATGTCCACGGTGGTGGCTTCGGAGCGGGCGTCAGCCATCTGGCTGGACAGCATCCGGGACCAGACCAGGGTGTACAGACGGTGCTGCTCGCTGCTCAACGAATCCTTCAGCGTTTCCGGGTCTCGCCGGACGGAGGTTGGTCGGATCGCCTCGTGGGCTTCCTGGGCGGATTTAGCCCTGGTCTTATAGACTCTGGACTTATCCGGCAGGTATTCCCGGCCGTACCGTTGCCGAATATAATCCCGGGCTTCGTCAATTGCCGTCGGCGCCACCTGAACCGAGTCAGTACGCATGTAGGTAATCAAACCCACCGAACCCTCACCGGGTACGGTTATTCCCTCGTACAGCTGCTGGGCCACCATCATGGTGCGCTGAGCGGTGAAGCGCAGCTTCCGCCCGGCCTCCTGTTGCATGGTGCTGGTGGTGAAGGGCGCGGTGGGGCGCTGGCGCACGTCGCGCTTCTTGACATCGGTGACGGTGTAGGCGGCGTCCTTCAACTCGGTCTCGTAGCTGTGGGCTTCATCCTCTCGGGCGATGCCCAGACGACCTTTCTTTCCCTTCAGCGAATGCAAGGTGGCGGTAAAGGCCTCCGGCTGGTCCGCCGGGTCGGTCTGACGGTGCAAAGTGGCATCAATAGTCCAGGACTCCACCGGAACGAAAGCCTCTATTTCCCGCTCACGGTCGGTGACCATGCGCAGGGACACCGACTGCACTCGACCGGCAGACAGGCCGCGTTGCACCCGCCGCCACAGCAGTGGGCTGAGCTGGTAGCCCACCAGCCGGTCAAGAATGCGCCGGGCCTGCTGGGCGTTGACCATCGGCATGTCGATTTCTCGCGGGTGCTGGAAGGCTTCTGCCACCGCCTGCTTGGTTATCTCATGGAACACCACCCGCTTGGGAGGATTGGGCCGGGTGTCCCAGCCGGCGGCGGTCTGAATGTGCCAGGAAATGGCCTCTCCTTCCCGGTCCGGGTCGGTGGCCAGATAAATCTCGGTGGCCGCGTCGCCCGCCTTCTTCAGCTCGGTCAGCAGCGACTTCTTCTCCTTCATTGTGACGTAAGATGGCTGAAAGTCATTTTCAAAGTCCACACCCATCTTGCCTTTGGGCAGGTCTCTAACGTGCCCCTGGGAGGCGGTGACTACATACTTATTACCCAGAATCTGGCCGACAGTCCGGGCCTTGGCCGGTGACTCCACAATGACAAAGCTTTTGCCGGCGGTCTTGAGGGAACCGGCCTTTTTCTTCGCAACGGCCCTGGCCCTGGTGGTCCTGGGCTTGGTGGTCCTGGCCTTGGTGGTCTTGGCCCCGGCGGGAGCTTTGGTTGTTGTTTTAATTACCATATAGTCTTAGTTACCATATTAGTTACCATATATTAGTCACCATATATTGGACTTGCCTCGCGTATCCTGACGTAGTGCATGCACCCCACCTGCTTGACCATACCCTTGAGCTCCAGCAGGGTTAACAGGCTGCTGATCTCGGTGATGGGCATGCTGGCACGCCTTCTCAGGTCATCGATATGTATCGGTTCATGGTCAATTTGCCCCAGCAGTTTCGACTCGCCATCGCCACTGACCGGCAGCGCCGGAACCGGCTCTTGAGCCAGCCGCATCTGAATCTGACGGCCCACGAAGCTCAGGTTCAACTCTTCCATCACGTCGTTGGCGCTGCTTACCAGTTTAGCACCTTCCTGAATTAGCCGGTTGGTCAAGTGGCTGGCCGGGGAGAAAATGCTGCCCGGAACGCAGAAAACTTCCCGGTCCTGATCCAGAGCATGGTACACCGTCCAGCGGGCGCCGCTGCCCTCGGCGGCCTCCACCACCAGGGTTCCCAGGCTGATGCCGCTGATCAGGCGATTGCGCCGGGGAAAGCTGCGGGAGTCGGGCCGGATGCCCAGGGGCACCTCGCTGACCACCGCCCCCTGACCAGATATGCGCTGGGACAGGGTGGCATGCTCCTTGGGATAAATGATATCCAGTCCATTGGCCACCACCGCCAGGGTGCGCTCACCCGAATCTAACGCGGCCCGGTGGGCAATGCCATCGATGCCCAGGGCCAGCCCGCTGACGATGGCGATCCCGTTTCTGGCCAGTTCAGAGGTCAGGGTGGCGGCGACTTCCCGGCCGTAGGTGGTGGGACTGCGGGTGCCGACCACCGCCACCGAACGTTCGTCCGAAGGCAGCAACTCCCCTTTATAGTAGAGCACTGGCGGAGGGTCATGGATTTCCTTGAGGCGGGCCGGATATGCCGGGTGGTGCCAGTTGACGGCTTTGACTCCAGCCCTGGCCAGGTTGGCCATCTCATCGTCGGGAGAGACCTTGCGGCGGGCCGCAACGATCTCGTTGGCTACCCGGGCCTCCATGCCGGCGGCTTTAAGCTCGCTGTATGAAGCCTTCCAGACGTTTTCGGCCGCGCCAAAATAGGCCTCCAAACGGCGAAAACGGATGGTGCCCAGGAGGCGCACCCGACCGAGGGCGACCCAGTATTTTAACTGTTCCACGTTGCCTGTTCCATGTTGGGATGATAGCACAGCGGTAAAGCAGCGAACAACGTAGGGCTTGACCGAATTAGGCGAGGATGCAGCCAATTGGAGTATCCATAATCTCCCCCGAATCTCCCCCTGGTGTATTCAGATTGGGACGCTTCCCCTGGTTTTGGCTCCGAAATGTCATAATACTGGCACTGTAGCTTACTCCCAGGCTAATTGGTGGTCTGTCACACTGGGCCCGGGGCCCTGGTGAAGCTACTCTTCAACCAGAGGGCAGGAACCAAAGGGTCAACCGAGCATGAAATAACTGTGGACCAGGCCGATTTCCGATTGACAATGTTTCTGTTCCAATGATATATTTCGGTGGTACCGCCAGCCTTCATCTTGTGAATCCACGATCTACTGGTACCGCTGCCCTTACTTTGAGCGGTATCCTGAGCGGTTCGACAAGAGGAGCACCCTTTTCCAGAGCCGTTTATTCCGCCGATTTGTCATGACATTCACCAAAGAATCCTCGCCCCTTGGTTCGCCAGGGGCTATATTGCTGGCGCTGTTTACAGGTTCATTACCCGTCGGGTTGGGCCAATCCCACCATCGGATTACAATTTGCCGGGCGAATAAGCCGGGAGGATTTATCGATGCAAATGCGTGACTTCGTAGTCCGTTTCGCTGGCGAAGGCGGACAGGGAGTAGTAACCTCGGCAGAGGGGTTAGCGCAAGTTTCCACTCAGGTCGGTTACCACGCGTTGACCTACTCGACCTTCCCTTCCCAGATTATGGGAGGGCCGACCTGGACGCAAGCCCGGATCTCCGACGCCCCCATCCTCAGCGCTGGCGACGATGTGGATGTGCTGGTGGCGTTCAACCGGGAAGCGTATGAGACCCATTTTTCCGAAGTGCGCGACGGTGGGGTAATCATCTACAACTCCAACGACCGGGAGTTTGAAGGCTTTGAGGCCGAGGGCGAATCCCGAATCTTTGGCCTGCCGATTGATGCCCTGGCCCGCTCTACCGGCAACACCCGCGCCGCTAACATGGTTGTGATTGGGGCGCTGGCCCATCTGGTCAACATGTCCCAGGTGTACCTGGAACAGTTCGTTGAGCAGCGGTTCCGCCGGGGCCGGGCCAACGATGATGAAATTATTGAATCTAATATCAAGGCCATCAAGCTGGGACGGGCCGAGACCGCCCGCAGCGGCTTCGCTCTGGGCGAATTGGCTCCAGCCAGGACCCCCGATTTTAAACAACTGATGCTCAAAGGTAACGAAGCCCTGGCGCTGGGCGCGATGGCGGCCGGCATCGAATTTTACGTTGGTTACCCCATCTCTCCGGCGACCACTATCCTGGTCTGGATGGAGCACAACCTGGTGGGTCCCGGCAAGTTCGCCTATCAGGTAAGCTCAGAAATCGAGTCCATAACCGGTATCCTGGGAGCCGGGTACGCGGGCAAGAAGGCCATGACCGCCACCGCTGGCCCCGGCTTTTCACTGATGAGCGAAGGTCTGGGCCTGGGCTGGATGGCTGAGATCCCGCTGGTGGTGGTGGACGTGCAACGCGGCGGGCCCGCCACCGGCCTACCCACCAAGACTGAGCAGTCCGACCTGATGGCCTGCATGTACCCGGCCCATGGCGACGTGAGACTACCGGTTATTGCCGTGGGTACGGTGGAAGAGGCCTTCTTTGGCGCGATCTGGGCCTTCAACTGGGCCGAGCGCTACCAGGGGCCGGTCATTCTGATGACCGAGATGTCTTTGGCCGAGCGGGTCCAGAACATTGCCAAACCCGACCTGTCTAAAATAACGGTGGAGAGCCGGCAGACCTACCGGGGCACCAACGGCTATCACCGCTACCATGGTTTCCAGATGTCTCCCATGCCGATCCCGGGCAACCCGGGCGCTTACGTTGCCAACGGCAGTGAGCATGATGAAATGGGCGACACCACCCACCTGCCGGACCGTCACGTCCAGATGACCGAGCGTCGCTTCAACAAGCTCAAGTTGCTGGAAGACGGCTACTACGAGCGTGAAAACACCGCAGCGCCGGTGGTGGTGATGCCCTGGGGCGGTTCCAAAGGCCCAGCTTACGAGGCGTTCCAGCGTTTGCAGCAACTGGAGGTGTCCCTGGGCTGGTACTATACCATGTTCCTGCACCCCCTGCCCCCCAAATTGTTGGAAGAGTTAAAGCAGAAGAAACTGGTGTTAGTACCAGAGTTGAACTATCAAGGTCAGTTTTCCTCAATCTTGCGGTCAATGGGTGTTAACGCGCATTCAATCACTCAGTACACTGGACTGCCATTCAAGGTGCGCGATCTGGTAGATCGCATTAGTGAAATGGCTCAGTCCCCTCAGAAGGAGATGGCCCGGGCATGAGCAAGAAGAACCCTGAGTACGATTTCAAGTGGTGTCCTGGTTGCGGCGACTTCGGTGTTCGGCGAGCTTTGGAGTTTGCCATGATCAACCGGTTGGAGGAGACCGGACTGCCCATGGAAAGCAACGTGGTAGTCGCCGGGATTGGCTGTTCCGGCAATCTGGTGCACCTGCTGGAAGGTCCTCAGCCCTATGGAATCCATGGCATTCACGGCCGCACCCTGCCAATTGCCATGGGCATCAAGATGGCCCGCCCGGAGTTGAATGTAGTGATCGTCGCGGGCGATGGGGACTTCCTCAGCATCGGCGCCGAACATATTGGCCCCCAGGCCGCTCGCAACCTCAACGTCTGCGCCGTGATTATGGACAATGGCGTGTATGGCCTGACCAAAGGACAGAGTTCGCCCACCACCAAAGAGGGGACCATCACCAGTTCGACCCCCTTTGGCAAGATGGAAACCGAGGTCGATCCTTTGGAGCTATACTTGACCCTGGGCGCGTCGTTCATCGCCTCGGGCTTTTCGGGCAACCCCAGGCAACTGGCCCAGTTAATCACCCGGGGGATGAACCACAAGGGGTTCGCCCTGGTGCATGTCCAGTCCCCCTGCGTCACCTACAACGACACTTACGAGTTGTTCAAAGGCAAGCCCCAGGAAGGCATAGCGCCGCTGATCTGGGATGTTCCTGAGGGACACGATTCCTCCGACAAGGCGGCGGCACATAAACTGATTCAGAAGCGCGGACTGCCCGTCGGGGTAATTTACCAGGACGAAAGCAGGCTCTCCCTAGACGACCGGGTGCAGCAGGTCTGGCGCAAAGACCGCCAGCATACGGTACAGGAATTGATGGACGCCTACGCAATCTGAATTCAGTAACCACAGACGCAAAACGCCCCGCCGGAAGGCGGGGCGTTTTGCGTCTACTGCACCACCATCGTTCAAGCAGTTTATACTGGACCGAACCAGAGAAGAGGGCTGGGGCCACTGAGCTGGGGCCACTGAATCGAAGGGCCCGCGCTCTAGCTACGGCTTGACGGCACTGGCGGTTGCTGCAAGCGCTGCTCTTCCTCCAGGGCCCGGTACTTGGACGGACATTTGACCAGTATGCTGTCGGCCTCGAACACTTTTTCGGGACCGTAGCGGCCCTCCAGGATGATCTCCGAGTGGGGGTTGAAGAACAGGTCGGGCATCACACCCACATAGGAAGCGTTCAGGGCAACTTCGGTGCCTGCTGCTTCATCGATCAGCTGGAATTGGGATAGGGTCGAGCCCTTTTGGCGCTGGAAGCTTTCCTCCATCAGCTTACCCGACACTCGCACCATCCGCCCGTCCTGATACTCCGGACCTGCCAGGAACTCGCCCACGGTCAAAAAATACCGGGTGTTCCCGGGGAATGCGGCGTAGATCATGTAGCCGATCGCCAGGACCGCCACTGCTCCCAGGACTGCGAAACGGACCCATTGGCTCCTGCCTGAGCCTTCTCCAGCGGCCACTGCCAGGGTGGGGTCTTGCTCTATGTCTGCCAAGGAAAGCCTCGTAAAAGATATTGGCAAAAGTTGATACGGTCAACGGGTCTGGTCGGTTTGCGGACCAGGATTTCCCAGTACACGAGTTGCCAGTACATGATACCATCCCGGACTGGACGGATCTATATCTGGCGCCTGGAGGGGTGCACCCACCGTTTAACCGGAAAAGTTGAGAACCATTAGGCTGGACGAGACCCGGGCAATGATGCTAGGCTAGGTTCCATAATCTGGGAGCGGTGATGGGCATGATCCAGTTAACGTTAGTAGTTGCGCTGAACGCAATTGGGCTGGTACTGGCAACCTGGGGGGTCACCATGCTGCTGGGCACTCACAACCCATTTCTCCCCATGGTTGAAGCCATTATCACCGTCATTGGCCTGACCGTGGCCACCGCGGGCACCGGCTGGATGGCCGCCCTCCTGATAATTGGCAGCACCCGAAGGCTACGAAGTGCCGGAACCAACAATATCGCCGCCAGACCCACTCCCGCCACCAGGCCAGTCCCGCATCGGGACCGGCTGCTGAAGGCGATGGAAGAGCTGCACAATTCCGCTCTCGACCTGATCGAACGCCGGCGGGAGTTGCACCAGATGAACCTTCGTCAGTGGCACAATGAGCATCGAGAAGAGACCGCTGGCGAGATTGAAGCCACCAAACGGTACCGCCTGGCCAGGACCAACCTGGAACCTTACCGTCAGGTTTTGCCCGCCCATTACCGATCTCCGGTGGACCGATTCGCCGATGCCATCGAAGCCAGCATACCCCGAGAAGCCTACTCGACTCCCAATGATAAAGGGGTGTACGAGTCGCTGAATCGCAACTGGCACCAGGCAATGCAAGGAATTAACGATATTTCCACCGGAATGCCCACCACCGGAATGCCCACCACCGGACTGCCAACCGCTGAAGCCGCCGGCCGGGCCTCCGTCAACTAGGCTGGTGCGGCCCTTCTGCTGGTTTCAGGGTTTGCTGCAAGTCCCTCACTTCCCGCTGCATTTCCTGCCGCCGCCGGGAAACGAAAAAGGCATAAGCAAAGAAGACCACCCAGGTTACCGCAAAGGCGGCAAACAAAAACGGCAAGTTGGATGGTGGCAGGTTAACCTGAAGCAAACCAGACACGATCAAGCCTTTCCCCGCGGACCGCTACCGGCCAGTCCGGCGCATTGAAAATTTCAGCAGCCTTACCTGGTCTTCCAGGCCCCGCAGGGCCGTCCGCTCTACCACCAGGTACAGGTAAAGCACCAGGAAGGTCAGGCAGGAGAATAACAGGATTCCCAGCATCACCGGTTCCAGTGCTCCCGCCTCGGCCAGCGGACCCACCACCGCTGATGGATGAATCGACCGCCACCACTGTACCGAGTAGTAGACAATGGGCACGTCGACGAAGCCCACAATGCCCACCACGGCAGCGTAGCGGGCGCCCTGCGTTCGATTGGGCGCATAGGCCCGGATCATCAGGTAGGCGACGTAAATCAGCCACAGGATCAAGGTGGTGGTCAGTCGCGGCTCCCATTGCCACCAGGTGCCCCACACCGGGCGCGCCCAGATGATGCCGGTGAGCAATGCCAGGGTCACATAAACCACACCCGTCTCGGCAGCGGCGTGGGCCAAACGGTCCCACCGCTGGTGGCGCTGGACCAGATAGAGGATGCTGGCGACAAATACCACGGAAAAGGCAAGGAAGGACGTCAGCGCCATTGGCACGTGGAAATAGAAAATGCGCTGCACGTCGCCCAACACCGAATCGGTGGGCGCAACCATAAATATCAGGTAGACATCGGCCAGCATCAGGGCTGCGCCCAGGACCACCAGCAGGTCGGTCAGGGACAGCCGGGGCCGCCTGACCGGGTCAGCGGTCGCCATGACGGACTACTCCTCAACCACGAAGGAAAATACCCAGGGACATATTACCAGAAACAAAGCGTCGAACACGCCGATCAAGGGCAGCCACCGGCTGATTCCCCCACTGGCACCACCGCCAATGGCCTGGCTGGAAGCCTCCACCGCGCCGATGATCACCGGCAGAATGATGGGGAAGAACAGCACCGGCAGCATGATTTCCCGGGAGCGGGTCTGGACTGCGATGGCCGAGAACAGGGTGCCCACCGTGGCGAAACCCAGGGTGGCCAGCACGATGGTCAGCAGCAAGATCCGGGAGAAGGCCGCGAACCCCAGCAGGGCCGCGAACACCGGCAGCAACGCTGCCTCCACAATGAGCATGAACCAGAAGCTGCCCAGGGCCTTGCCCAGGAAGATAGCGTCCCGGCTGACCGGGGTCAGCAGCAGCCCTTCCAGTCCACCCTGCTCCTTCTCCCGCACAAAGGACCGGTTCATAACCAGGGTTCCGGCAAAGGCGAAGGCGACCCACAGGATGCCCGGGGCCAGTTGCGTTACCAGCCGGGGGGTCACGTTCAGCGCGAAGTTGAACACCACCACCACCAGAAACCCGAACACCGCCGCCGACACAATGATGTCTTTCGAGCGCAGTTCCAGCAGGATGTCCTTCCAGAATATGATGGCCACGGGCTGTAGGATTCTATTCACCGGGACTGCCTGCCGTCAGGGCCGTGCCGCCCGACGAGGCCTGGTCCGGATTGCTGGTCCGGGAAAGCTGAAGTTTGGCCGAGTCACGGTATTCCTCACGGTTTTGAATCTGGAGGCCGCCATCGGAGAGTACCGCCACCCGATCGGCCCAGGCAAGGCCCAGTTCGACATTGTGAGTAGTCATCACCACCGTTCGTCCTGACTGAGTCCATTCCCTCAGGAGACTGCGCAACATGGCCACCGATTCCTGGTCTAACCCGCCTTCCGGTTCGTCCAGCAGCAGGACCCGCGGTTGATGCAGGATGGCCCGGGCGATGGCCACCCGTTTCTGCATGCCGTGGGACAGGGTTTTCACGCGGTGGTCCGCTCGTCGGGTCAGGCCAACCAGGGACAAGACCGCCTCTACCCGGGGTCGGATGGGCTCAACCCGAAAAAGTTGCCCGTAGAACAGCAGGTTTTCCCGGCAGGTCAGGTCTTCGTAGAGGAAGCCGCTGTGGCCCACCACGCCGACGCGTCGCCGGACGGAATCAGCCTGGCGGATGCAATCGTATCCGGCCACATTGACCATACCGGACTCGGGCCTGGCCTGAGTGGATAGCACGCGCAGCAAGGTGGTCTTGCCGGTGCCATTGGCCCCAAGGAGCACCACAAACTCGCCCCAACCGACCGAGAGGTTCAGGTCCCAGAGCACCGGCCAATCGCCGTAGCTATGGTTCAGCCCTTCCACCAGGATGGCCTGGCCTGATTGCTGGCTAGGCACCTGCCGCCTCGGGGCCATCTGGG
>DASTLM010000059.1:0-3435 GCA_035714945.1 Dehalococcoidia bacterium
CCGTGCGGCGGGCCAGCACTGCCCCGCTGGCCCCGGATATCCCAACGATGATCGGCTTCGGTGCATTCGCCATAAGCTAATCTAACACCGTCAAGGTTACCACCGCCAAGGGGTCGAACTGGGGAAGCCATTGCATCTCAGAAGATCGGTTCAATGGGGCCACCAGGAACGCCCCGCCCATTTCAGGGCGTTCCTGCCGGGGCAAAGGGTGGTTAATCCAGCACCAATTCTCGGTTCTGCCGGTTGGGCGCACCCATCAGCGCCAGCCCTTCCGATGGGTCTTCCTGGTTATTGCAGAAAAACTCGATCCGATTGCCATCGGGGTCAAAGAAGTAAATGCTGGAGGTCATACCGTGATCGGTGTTACGGTCAAGACTGACGCCGTGGTCCTTGAGGTCGTGGTACACTTCGGTCAGGTCGGCCAGGTCTTCGACCTGCACGGCGAAATGGTTGAGTCCCAGTTGACCCTCAGTGACCGGCAATGCGCCTTCCGGGGCCTGGAAAAGGGCAAGATCATGGTGAATCTTACCACAGGTCAAAAAGGTGCCGGTGGGGCGCCGGAGAGACACGTCAAACCCCAGGATTTCCGTGTAGAACCTGGTGGAAACCTCCAGGTCTTTAACGTTCAGGACCAGATGACCTACCCGCTTTGGTTTCGCCACGATCTTCCTCCTTCTCGTGTCACCAGGGCGTCATAGCCGAAGCCCTTTTGACCGCCTCATATTTCAGACAACTATACGCCTCAATTGGGCAATTGCCAAGGTATGCCGCTTTCTGCGTTGACATCAATCAAGGCCCGGACTACACTCAGAACGAGCCGCATTTGCCGGCAAACTCCGCCCCCAGGAAAACCCAGGAAAGACTAATGCCAATCGATGAAGTATCGGTCATTCGACGCTGCCGGGAGTGTGGGACGGAGATCGAGACCCTCAAGGTGAAGAAGGACAACATGCGTCTCTGCTCCGACGAACTGGTCTGGTGCCCCAGGTGTAACGCCGAAAAGCCTGAAGTGCGCGACATCGCCGGTCGGCAGAAATCGATACAAAAAGAACAGGCCAGTTATCCGCCCCTCAGGCCCGCCAGATAACCCCGCAACCGAAGAGTCTCGCCTCAAATATGAGCCAGCCGACACAGCTGCAAGAGTTCAGTCGAATCGCCGGGCTGCCCGACGACCAGGTTGACCGGGCCCGGGCCGCGCTGCTGATTGCCAGCGTTGAATACCCGGAACTTGACATCGAGCATGAACTTGGCCTGCTGGACTCCCTGGCCGCCGCAGCCGCTCGCCGTATCGACTCCAACGCCGACCCCCTGGTCTCGGTTAACCAGTTGAGCGTATACCTCTTCGAGGAAGTGGGATTTCGGGGGAACCAGGAGGACTACTACGATCCTCGCAACAGCTTTCTGAACCAGGTGCTGCTGCGCCGCAGCGGTATCCCCATCACGCTGTCGTTGGTCTGCATCGAAGTAGGCCGGCGGCTGGGCATCCCGCTGATTCCCATCGGGATGCCGGGACATCTGCTGGTGCGGCATCGGGACGTGCCGGACTGCTTCATTGACCCATTCCACGGAGGAATTCTGCTGTCCGAGGCAGAGTGCCAGCAGCGGCTCCGGCAGATAGGCCAGGGGAGCATTCCCTGGGATGCCAGCTTCCTGACTCCCCTGAACCACCGCGAGTTCATCGCCAGAATTCTGGGGAATTTGAAAGGCATTTACCTGCAACAGAAGGACAATCTACGAGCCCTGGCCATTCTGGACCTTCTGGTGCTGGTCCGTCCCGAAGCCAAACAAGAATTGCGCGACCGGGGCGTAGTGAACTTCCGGTTAGGGCGCTACCAGGATGCTCTGGACGACTTGCAGAGCTACCTGAAGGCAACTGCACCGGCTAGAGACACCGGCCCGGTGGAGCAGTTGATGGAACGGATAAGGCAGGCCAGGGCAACGGAGAAACCGGGCTGACCCGGCCGGATTCCGCCAGCGTCAGTGATCCGGGCCCCATTGCCGCTCATTCCAGACATTTCGTCTCCGGGAACCCAGATCCGGGAATCCAGTTCCGGGCTTTTCGGCGGACCGGCTTACCAGGCCATCTCCAGGACCTGGATGACCTGCTCTTTATCAATGATCGCCACCGGGTTGTTGCGACCGGCACCGTCGCGCAGCGTAAGCTCCGCGATCTCGGAGAAATCCTCTCTGGGAACTTCCAGGTCCCGCAACCGGTGGGGCATACCCAGACCCATGATAAATTCGTCCACCACTCGGGCCGCCGCTTCCGCCGCGGCTTCGTCGCCCATTCCACGGATGTCGACACCGGCGGCACGGGCCAGCAGGGCTTGTTGATGGGCGGAGGCGGGGCGGTTGTACTCCATGACGTAGGGCTGGGTAACGCAGGAAGTATAGCCATGTCCAATCCCGTACCTGACACCGATGACGTGTCCCAATCCGTGGCTCAGACCCGAGCCAACGCTGGGCGCGCCCATCATCGAAAGCCAGGCCGCAATCAAACATTGCATCCGCGCGTTCAAGTCGCCGAAGTTCTCGCCCGACTTGGGTAGATAGTTGAACAGCAACTCGGCGGCCATCAGGGTGGTGGCGTCGGTGGCGGGCTGGTTGCCCCGGCCATAGAGCCGCTCGATGCAGTGGTCCATGGCCTTGACCCCGGTGGACAGCCAGAGCCAATCGGGAGTGCCCACCGTCATTTCCGGGTCCAGGACGATGAGGTGGGCGTAAATGTCGGGATGGCGCACTCTAATTTTGTGACCGGCCTGGTCGTCAAGGATGTTGCCGCCGCCCCGGTTAAACTCGCCAGCCGAGAGGGTGGTTGGTATGGAGACCTGCCATGGGAGCTGTTTGCCGGTCAGGTCCGGTTCCAGCAATCCGTCAAATTGGCGGCCCAACTCGCGGAGACGCCCTTCGGAGGTGATGCCTTCCACCATCATCACCCCAATCATCCGGGCGGCGTCGGATATGGTGCTGCCTCCCACACCCACCAGCGTGTCCACTTTGCCATCCAGCGCCAGCCGGGTGGCTTCAACCGCCGTTGCTATCGGCGCCCGCTGGGTCAGGCCGGAGTAGACCCCGATACAGGCATCACCGAGGGCCGACTTCACCCGAGCCACGGCATCGGTCTTTTCCGCCACCGTCCGCCCGGAAAGCAATAGGACTCTCTTGCTGCCCAGCTGTCCCAGCTCCTGGCCCAGATCAGAGACTCGGTCTCGTCCGAATATCACCCGGGAAGGTACCGGCGGGCGGTATTCTCCTCGCAATTCAGAAACGGCTGCCATTTACTCCCCCTGGGGTAAAGTGATGATATCTTGAATTTTTCCCGGAATTTTTCCCGGAAATTCCCCCGGAAGTTCCCGATGATGGGATTATAACAACCAGAGCGGCAGCTGAATACCCACGACCGCAACGGTACTGGCTCTAGCCGATTGCCAGCAC
>DASTLM010000060.1:0-6608 GCA_035714945.1 Dehalococcoidia bacterium
GCCCGTTTTGATCTCTCCAATGGCTCCAGCTTGGACCTCGCCATCAGAGATATCCCAACTTTTTCGGTGCAAATCAGCGACGGCGAGGTATGGGTGAACCCGGCGCCAAACCCCCAGAGTGAAACCACCAGACTACCGTCCTAGCCCCGCCTTGCCCGGAACGACCAGCGAAGCACGACGACGGCAGTAGCCGATTGGTGAGGTGGTACGTTGAAGTGGTAGTGGGAAACGGCTGGGGCTAATCGTTGTCGGCCGGGACCGGAACAGCTTCTCCTACTTCCAACGCCGTCGCGCCATTGTGGCTCAGGCCGTAGTTGATGGCGTAGAGCTTGGCGTACATTCCGTTACGAGCCAACAGGTCCGCATGTTCGCCAATCTCCACCACCCGGCCATGGTCCAACACCAGGATCTTGTCGGCGTTGCGAATGGTCGAAAGGCGGTGGGCAATAACTATTGATGTGCGGCCTTCAAGCACCCGCTTGAGGGCTTCTTGAATCAGCACTTCGGTATGGGTATCAATATTGGCGGTGGCCTCGTCCAGAATCAAAATGCGGGGGTCACTGACGATGGCCCGGGCAAAGCTGATCAGCTGCCGTTGGCCCACGCTGAGGTTGACTCCCCGTTCCGCCAGCGTCGTGTGATACCCGTGTTCCAGGGCCATAATGAAGTCGTGGGCCCCCACCGACTTGGCGGCCTCGGCCACATCTTCGTCACTGGCTTCCCCATGACTGTAGCGGATATTGTCCATGATTGTGCCCGAAAATAGATATGGTTCCTGCAAAACCATGCTCATCTGGTTGACCAGCGAATGCCGCTTGACTTCGCGTATGTCGTGACCATCAATGGTGATTCGGCCTTTGGTCACATCGGCAAAGCGGTGAATCAGCGTTACAAAGGTGCTCTTGCCCGCGCCAGTTGAACCCACCACCGCCAGGTTCTCTCCGGCCTTGACGTGAACATTGATGTTCTGCAACACTTCCACGCCCGGCACATAATGGAAGTACACACCCTCAAACTTGATATCCCCCCGCACCGGAGGCATCTCGATGGCATCGGGAGCGTCCTTAACCTCCGGCTCCAGGTCCAACAACTCGAAGATCCGCACACCGGACGACATCGCCCGCTGCAACTGGCTATACTGCATCGTCAACTGGCGTACCGGCTCGAAGAACCGTTGCAGATACAATGCGAAGGCCACCAGCACGCCCCAATCCAGGCTACCCCGCTGCAGCAACCAACCGCCAAACAGGATGATGCCAAAACCCAGCCCCATCCCAATCAAGAATTCCACCACCGGCTGCAGGCTGCCGGAAAAGCGAGCCGCTTCCAGGTTGGCATCCAGATGTTCCTGGTTCAGCGTCTTGAAGTGCTGGAGGTTCACATACTGACGGTTCAGGCTCTGTACCACGCGGACCCCGGTGATGCTCTGGTTGTACTCCCCATTAACCATCGCGATGGCCCGCCGGATGCGCATGAACGAGCGCCGAGCGAACTGCTGCCAGAATATCAACACCAGGAACAACACCGGGACAATGCTCAAGCTGGCCAGGGCCAACTGCCAGTCGATCAGCAACATTAATACGACGATACCGAACAGGCTGAGCAGATCGGCCAGGGCTACTATAATCAGCTCGAAGGTCTCCTGTATCTGGTTAATGTCGCTCTGGCTGCGGGACATGATACGTCCCACGGCCGTCCGGTGGAAGAAGGAGGGCGACAGGGACTGAAGATGGTCGAACATCTGGGTCCGCATTGAAAACAGAATGCCCTGTCCCACTTTGGCGACGAAGACAAACTGCAAGTAGTTAGAGCCAAAGTGCACCAGTGTCACAATAAAAAATGCCAACCCGATCAGGTGCACATTGTTTACGTTGCCATCGTTAATCCCCCAGTTGATACCCTGCATAATCAGCCAGGGAATGCTGACATTGGCGGCGGTGTACACCAGGACTGCCGCCAGGCTGATTAAAGCGTCCTTCTTAAATGGGGTGATGTAGGTGAGCAGGCGCATGACCACCCGGTTGTCATACACCTTTCCGACAACCGAATCGTCGGTCAGGTTATCCTGGGTCGGGGCAAACATGCCGCCCGCGTTGGTGCCCCGCAGACCGCTCAGCATGCCGCCGCCGCCGCCGCCGTGTCCTCGCATCTAGTTGTCCCCTCCGTTCTCGCCGGTGGTTAAGGCCGCATCCAGCAAAATCTCTGCCTGAGGTCGTAACTGCAAGTCATAGATGTCGCGGTAAGTACCGCGTTTAGCCATTAGCTCAATGTGAGAACCTTGCTCCACAATCTGCCCGTCTTGCAGCACCAGAATCAGGTCGGCCTCCCGCACCGTGCTCAGGCGGTGGGCGATGACAAAGGTAGTGCGCCCCTTCATGACGTTGATCATGGCCTGGTGGATCAGTCGCTCGGTCTCCACGTCTACACTGGAAGTAGAGTCGTCGAGAATCAGCACCGGCGGGTCAATCAGCACGGTCCGGGCGATGGACAACCGCTGCCGCTGGCCACCGGAGAGGGTGGCGCCGCGTTCTCCCACCCAGGTATCGTATCCATCGGGCAGGGACATAATGTGGTCATGGAGTTGGGCGACCTTGGCCGCTGCCATAACGTCTTCGAGGGTGGCGTTTACCGCTCCGTAAGCAATATTGTCCCGGATGGTATCGCTGAAGAGATAAACATCTTGTTGGACAATTCCCACGTTCCGCCGAAGCGATTCCAGCGTAAAGTTGCGAATGTCCTCGCCGTCAATATCGATGTGACCTTCGGTAACGTCGTAAAACCGGGGCAGCAGATTTACGATGGTGCTCTTGCCGCTGCCCGGTGCGCCCAGGATTGCGGTGACCTGGCCCGGGGCGGCATCGATGTTGACGTGCCTCAGGGCTGGTGTGCGGTCATCGTAGGAGAAGGACACGTCGACAAACTGGACCCGGCCTTGTTGGGAGCGGCCCATCACCCTGGCGTCGGGCCTTTCCTCCACCGGCGACCTGGCGTCCAGAACGTCGAACATTCGTTGCCCGGAGGAGATGGCCCGAGAGAAGCTGTTAATAATCTGAGCCGAGGCCCTGATGGGGAAGGTTAACTGATTCATGTAGAGGACAAATTGGGCCAGCCCACCCGGGGACAGATTGCCTTTGATCACCTCCAGGCCGCCGAACCACAAAATCAAGCCCAGTGCGAAGGTAAAGTAGAGACTCATCCAGGCGCTATTGACACCCTGGAGGCGCTCCGATTTGTAGAATTCCTCCCGAAGTTCCTGGGCTTTTTTCCGGTACTTTTGCTTTTCGTATTCTTCAGAGGCAAAGGCTTTTACCACGTGGATGCCTACCAGGTTCTCCTGGAGTACGGTGACGGTTTCTCCCATCACCTCCTGAACGTGCAGCCACATGCGGCGCAGCCGGCGCAGCACCAGGGTTGACCGTAATACTATAAAGGGAACAAAAATCAGGCTGAGCAGGGCCAGCTTCCAGTTCAGGAACAAGAGTATGCCGGTTATGGCGATGATCCGTATCGCTACATCGAGAGAGCGCACCAGGCCCAGATTGATGAACCGGCGAATTGATTCCACATCGGAAGTCGCTTTTGACATCAGGTTTCCGGTGTGTTCTTTGTCATGGTACGCAAAACTGATGTGCTGAAGTTTGTCGTACAGCAGATTGCGGAAGTCAAAGGCGACTTTGTGGGAAAGGGCATCAGTGGCGTAAGTTCGCGCGAAGTCGGAGAAGCCCCGAGCCAGGCTGGCTCCCAGGATTGCCAGTGCCAACAGCAGGAGGGTGATCGGGGCCACCGCCAGGACGGCAACCTGCTGGCCGTCAATACTGACCAGTTTGTCGATGGAGTTGCCGAAGAGCTTGGGGACTGATAACGAGAATCCAATTGCGGCGAAGAAGGAGAGATAAGCCAGGATCAAGTTTGGCCGATGGCGCCACGCCATGCCGGTAATTCTCAATAATATCTGCATCTACTCGTTTGCACTTGGTCCCTAAATGGCGAGTTTACCGCCACCGGGAATTTCAACATCTCTGCTGGTCCAGTTCAGTGACTGGTTGCCTTGGGCCGGCGGGCAACCCCGATTTCTGTCCGGCCACAGCGGAACTGCCTGTCGGGTTGATCGTATTGCCACTGGATTCAGACCAGCAAAGTTTATGATAAACCTGCGGGGGAGTTATTTCAAGGGAGACGGAGGACCGACAAAACCTACCGTCCCTTCAGTGGGGCAATCGCCCTGGTCAGTGGGTGAACCATCAATAGGGCCTGAGCCAACTTCGCTGATTTACATTCTTTCGGGAGCGCTCATCCCCATGAGTTCCAGCGCCCGCCGCAGCACAATCTGCGCCGATTCCACCAGCTTGAGCCGGGCCAAGGTAATCTCGGCATCCTCCGGGTTGGCGGAAACCACCCGGCAGTTCTCGTAAAACCAGTGAAAAGCCGTGGCCAACTCCAGCGCAAAATGGGGCAGGTGGTGCGGTTCCAGGTTGCGGGCCATCTGCTCCACCAGTTCGGGTAGCCGGATCATGGTCCGGATTAGATTCAGTTCGTTGGTATCGTTGAGCAGGGACACATCTCCAGTCTTCCAGTCCAGGCCTCGCTCCCGGGCCAGGCCCAGGATGCTGGCAATGCGGGCGTGGCCGTACTGAATATAGTAGACCGGGTTCTCCGACGACTCTTTCTTGGCCAATTCCAGGTCAAATTCCATTTGCGACGATGGAGCCCGGGCCAGGAAAAAGTAGCGGCAAGCATCAACTCCCACCTCTTCGACCAATTCCCGCAGGGTGATAAAATCACCAGTGCGCTTGGACGCCCGGACGGTCTCGGCTCCCCGCTTCAGCGTCACCAGTTGCGAGACCAGTATGGTGAGCGCGTCTGGGTTGACGCCCAATGCCTCTACCGCTGCTTTCATCCGGGGCACGTGACCCTGGTGGTCAGCGCCCCAGATGTCGATTACGTGGTCGAATTGGCGCTCAACAAACTTGTTGTAGTGGTAGGCAATGTCCGACGCGAAGTAAGTTGGCTCCCCGGTTGACCGGACTACCACGTTGTCCTTGTCATTGCCCAGGAGGCTCGAGTTAAACCAGAGGGCGTTCTCCCGTTCCGACAGGTAATTCTTTTCCCGCAACCGATTCATGGCGCGGTCATATTCCTTATTTTCGAACAGGGACCGCTCACTGAACCAATTGTCGAAATCCACGCCGACCAGATCCAGGTCCACCCGAATATTGGCTACCATTTTCTCCCGACCCAGGTCGCCGATCTCTCTAAGGGCTTGATCCTCTTTCATGGCTAGAAATCGGGCGCCTTCGGCATCGACAATCTCCCGGGCCAGGTCCTGGATATAGTATCCCTGGTATCCATTGGCCGGGAAGTCTACCGACAACCCCAACGCCTGCTGGTAGCGGGCATACACGGAGCGATAAAAGGCATCCATCTGGTTGCCGGCATCGTTGACGTAATACTCCCGCGTTACTTCATATCCGGCGGCTTTCAACACGTTGGCCAACGCACTGCCCAGCACGGCTCCCCGGGTATGGCCCACGTGGACCGGGCCGGTGGGATTGACACTGACGAACTCGACCATGATCCGACGTTGGTGTCCAACTTCGACGTTGCCATAGTCACTCCCCGCTTCCAGGACGGCCTCGACCTGCTGTTGGACCCAGCGGTTCTGCAAGAAAAAGTTAACGAAGCCGGGGAGGGCCGCCTCAACCCGGTCTACCTCACTGCTGCTCGGCATACGGGCCACCAGCATTTCGGCCAACTGGAGCGGATTTATGCGGGTCGAACGCGCCAGACGCAGGGGCAGACTGGTGGCAAAGTCACCATGTTCCGGGTTGGCCGGACGCTCCATCAAAATTTGAGGCATCGTCTCCAGCTGAACCACGCCCTCTTGACGGGCCTGCTCAATGGCCTCGGCCACCAACTGTAATATTCGGTCCCGCACCAGGGGAGTTGCCATCGCCGATATACCTCTCTGAGACCAGGGATCTGGCGGGAGGGAATGCGGGCTGCCCCCTTGCTCTGGTCCAAACCAATGGGGGTAAGCCACATTCATACTACCACAATCCAGGCCCGGGCTGAACGTGAATTCCAGTCTGGAATCCGACACCAATTCAATTTGATGGCCCGATTACTGGCCCTGAAAATCGACGGCTCATATAGGGGCCTGACCATAGCTCTGCTACAATAAATAAGTTCGCTGAAATAAGTTCGCTGAAATAAGTTAACTAGTTGATCTAACAGGTCGTAATCAAACAGTCCGGAAGGGCGGACCAGGGGGATCGGAGCAATGGCTGGCGTAATTGGGTTGGTTGGCGGAGAAGAGTTTCGGGTCGGGTGCGAAGAAATGGACCGGGAGATTATGAAGGCATCGGGGCAAGACCCCACCCGAGTGCTGGTTATCCCCGCCGCGGCGGTCACGGGACCGGCCAAGGCAGCCAACGATGGAGTGAGGCATTTTTCCGATCTGGGCGGCAACGCCAGCCCGCTAATGGTGCTGGAGCGAGTCCACGCCGAGGACGCCGACCTGATCAAAGGCATTGAGGGGGCCGGGGTGATCTACTTCACCGGTGGCAGTCCGGACCATCTCCTGGCCACCGTGCGAAACTCCCTCTTGC
>DASTLM010000061.1:0-2432 GCA_035714945.1 Dehalococcoidia bacterium
GTAGCACCCGGCCTTCGGGCTGGGTGAGGATTGAAACGCTAACCACCTGTGGAAATCCTGGACGGCGTGCCCCTGTAGCACCCGGCCTTCGGGCTGGGTGAGGATTGAAACATTTCAGCGCAGTCACCGCCCAACTATCTAGTACTCAGTCAACTGTTGATTTGAAGGATACAGGCGATGGAGTTTGATCCTGGCATCCTGGGCGGTGAACCGCCAGTTGATGGTGGCGTGGGCGGCGTTGCGCTCTTGTTCCAGGGCCTGTATTTCCCGGCAGAGGCGGTCCGCATCGGCAATCCGCTTCCGCAGACAGGAGCGGGCCAGCACGCTGAACTCGATCTCCGCCATGTTGAGCCAACTGCCATGCTTGGGCGTGTGGTGGAACTCCAACCGTTTCACGATGCGCCGCGCCTCCGGGGCGGGGAAGGTCTGGTACAGGGAAGCGGGACGATGGGTGTTCAGATTGTCCAGGACTATCCGCACCACCGGGGCCTCCGGGTAGGCCTCATCCACCAGCCAGCGCATCTGGTGGGCGAAGTCCTGCTGGGTCCGGCGCTGGGTGACGGCGACGTGCCGCCAACCCCGCCGCGGCTCACAGGTCAGAAACAGGTTCCGCGTGCCCTCCCTGCGGTACTCGTAGTCCTGACGGCAGACTCGGCCCGGCTGCATCGGCAGCGGCGGTCGAGCGTCGGCCAACAACTGGGTCGAGGTCTCGTCGAAGCAGACCACCGGCCGCTCTGGGTCATAGGGTTCGGCATACAAATCCAGCACGTCCTCCAGGCCGGCCACGAACTCGGCGCTCACCTCAGGAATACACCACTCCTTCTTCTGCCACGGTTTGAGGGCGTTTTTTTGAGCCTTTTGCGGATGCCCTCATGGGACATGGAGGGTACCAATCCCAGTTCGACTACCTTCCCGGCCAACAGGCGCAGGGTCCAGTGGTCATGCCCCTCCGGGGCCGGGCTGCACGCCAGGGCGATGAGGTGGGCCTCTCCCTTATCGTCCAGCTTCCGGGGCCTTGGGGGTCTCGGCCTTTCAGACAAGGCACTCGCCAGACCCTCTTGGGCAAAGCGTCGCTTGGTCCGGAATACGGTGCCTGCCGAGAGGTCCAGGGCCGCCGCCACCTTGGCCGCGCTCCAGCCCTCGTCGGTCTTCAGGAGAATCCGCGCCCGGGCGGTCTGGCGGGCCGGACTTTTCCCGCCCCGGATCAATTGCTGGAGTTGCTCCCGCTCTGGCGGGGCCAACTCCACCGGGTATTTCTCCCTGACCATGCTGTTATCCTCCCTCGACCATGCTTTTTACCACAGAGGATAACACCTTTGGTCAATTTCTTGAATATCTACCAACATCAGGTTGACTGAGTACTAGACCTTCCTAAAGACTGGCGTGCACCCGGCAGCGTAAAGCTATGGGCCGGCATTAATGGCCTGGCCCGACGAAACCGTCAACTGCTTGGCCTTCTTCGCCTCCTGCTTGGGGAAGGTTACCGACAGGACTCCGTTGTCATAGCGCGACGCGGCCCGGTCCGTATCCACCGTATCCGGCAACCGCAGCGCCCGGTGGAAAGTCCCCACCCGGCGCTCCCGCATCAGGTATTCGCCTTCCTGGCGCTCCCGGTTGGTCCGGGTCTCCCCCTTGATGGTGAGTACGTTATCCTCAATGGAAACCTCAATGTCCTCCAGCGCCACTCCGGGCAGGGAGGCCAGCACCGAAATGTTATCCCCTTCCTGCACCACATCCAGCGGAATGGCCCACGACTCCAGTTCCTCCTCACCATTGGGATTCTGGTAGAAGTCCCTTGACATCCGATCCATGAACCCCTGCCAGCGCCGCAGGTCTCTAAAGGGGTCCCAGCGGGTCAATACCATACTTGCTTACCTCCAATCAAGTTATCAAGTTCAGGGTCACCGGTCCGGCGGAGCCTGGCCCTCGTCCTCCGAACCTGGTAAAAAAATTATAAAAACTTGAGTGATACTTGTCAAGTCATCTGAATCATTACGCATTAACTTACATTGACATTATACATCAGAGAAGCTAAAATTAACTTCAGAGTCAACTGTCGGTTGAGTGTTTGAAATGCCAACTAACTACTACGATCTGATGGGAGTTTCCCGGAAGGCCGACGAGAAAGAAATTCGCCAGGCCTATCGCCGGTTGGCGCGAAAGTACCACCCCGACGTCAATCCGGGGGACAAGGCTTCCGAGGAAAAATTCAAGCAGATTAACGAGGCCAACAGCGTCCTGTCCGACGCTGAGAAACGGCGCAAGTACGACAAGTACGGCGACCAGTGGATGCACGCCGATCAGATGGAAGCGGCGGAATCCCAGAGCCGGGGCCGCAACGGTCGCAACTACACCTGGACCAATGTTGGCGACATGGGCGATTTTGAAGTCCAGACCAGCGGCGGTCGGAGTCGCGGCAGCATCTTCGACCA
>DASTLM010000062.1:0-7980 GCA_035714945.1 Dehalococcoidia bacterium
AGTAGTAGTCGTCGAAGCGCTCGAAGCTCATGGACTGGCCGGGGCTGCGGCCCAGCATCTTCATCGGCCCCGCCCCCACCGGCAGCTTCTCGTAGGCCGCCTCACTGGGGCCGAAGGGTTCTCCCAGCAGCTTCCTGGGCACCAGGTTCATGCGGAGGTTTCCGGCGTGGCCGTTGGAATTCCAGACGGCGAACCCGGCATATGGCGTATGCGTGGTTACGGTGATTTCATTGGGCCCGGTGATTTCCTGGGACGCTATCAGGCGGCGATGGGCCCCCTGGGTGGTGGTGGTTTGCTCCGGGTCCTCGCTCTCGAAGTCGGTCAAGCGGTCCAGGCTGAAAAGCAAGTCATCGATGGTCGCGTCGCTCCCGTCATGGAACTTGATGCCTTCCCGCATATTCAGCAACCAGGTGGTACCGCCGTCGGTGATTTCCCAACTCTCCAGGGCCTCCGGGATTACTCCACCCTGGTGGGTGGTGGTGGCCAGATAGCCGTGCAGCAGCCGGCCGAAGGTATTGCACTCCCCGGTGCAGTAGCGGGCGTTGAATCTCTCGTTACCGAAACCACCGACCAGGACATCGATCTTGCCCTGGTAGACCACCTCAGCGGGAATCGGGGTCGGAGTTGGCTGCGCTTGAGCGGTGGCCGCCGGAGCGACGGCCACTCCCGGGGCGGCCACCGTGGGCGCACCCGCGGCTGGCTGGGGTCCCGGGCGGGCGGGCTTTCCGGCGCGGAGGTCCCACAGGCGACAATAAACCACAGCACCAGCATCAAAGGGGCATAGACCAGGGTTTTGCGGCTCCAATTGAGACTGACCATGTTCCCACCTCCAGAAGTATTAAATCAACTACCCAGTCCACCGGAGGGCATTTCGAATCGCGGCAGTTCAAGTGGCTATTCGATATCGCAACATCAGTAATATCTATGTTATATGCTAATGAATTAGCAGATTTCAACTATCTACTACTATATTAAGCTGGATATACATTGTTATACGTTATATACACTAGTTGACCGGGATTGTCAACCATCGCGCAAAACTTGAGGACCCCAGTTGCCGGTAAAGGTTATCGCAGCCAGGACCTGGAAGGCCTGGTCCCGGGTATCGCCTTCTTCCAAAGGATTTGAATAACCGCTGCCAGAGCTAGCCCCAAACCTGCGCCGATGGGGATGAAGAAGATACTGACACCGGTGCTAAAGAACAGCAGGCCCAGGTCTATTACAGTCCCGGGGATTCGGCGGTCATAATTGACGGCGTAGAGAACGCCAATCGGGGCCAACATTCCCACGGTGCCGAGACAAATATACAGCCACTTCATATGCTGAAAGTCCGCAAACGGCCTCTATACGGGCGAGAGGGAAGCCAGCAATCTGAGCAACCCTCCCAACAGAATAATCCAAAACATACCGCATAACTTATGGGAATCCAGTTATCCCGTGAACGAAAACAGTCAAATTAACCGTGTAGTTAATTGTTAACTTCAGGTATTAGCTTGTTGATGATAACATTAGTGTCTGATAAGGGCACTATATTGACATATCGAACAACGAATCGTATCCTCCAGGAAGAGAAAAATTAGGAGGAGAAAGATTATGATATGTGAATGCCTTATCAATAATCGTCCTTTGCTCTGAATTCACCAGATAAAAGGGTGAGACAGTACCGATTAATCACTTTAATCACTTTAATCACTACGAGGAGGGAGTGGAATGGCAGATCAGGATATAGCTTTAATGGCACACCTGCTGCGGCGGGCTGGTTTCGGAGCGGCACGGGAAGAACTGGAAGCTTATGCCGCGAAGGGGTATGAAGCCACCGTGGAGGAGTTGTTGTACCCCGAGAACTCCCCGGACCTGGAGTACGACCTTCTGGAACGGTACATGGAAGAATGGCATGACAAATCGGCCACTGACGCCTGTCGTCAGTTGTGGTTCTACCGAATGATTGCCGGCCACCGTCCGCTCGAGGAGAAGATGTCGTTGTTCTGGCACGGGATCCTGTGCACCGGTGACACCAAGGTGCTCCACGGTCGGATGACGGCTGCCCAGGTGGAGATGTTTCGGCGCAAGGGTCTTGGCAACTTCGAATCCCTGCTGCTGGAACTGGCCCAGGACCCGGCCATGAGTTTCTACCTGGATAACTGGATGAGCCATAAAGGCTCGATCAATGAGAACTTTGGCCGGGAGTTGCTGGAACTCTTTACCATGGGCGTGGGAATGGACGGGCAGCCCAACTACACCGAAGACGATGTGAAAGCGTGCTCCCGGGCCTTCACTGGCTGGACCTATAATGGCCATATCCCCAGATATCCCTATGGCAGATACGATTGGGTCTTCCAGTACGACCCGACCGACCACGATGATGCAGAAAAGACTTTCCTGGGCCAGACTGGCAGGTGGAACGGCGAGGACATCATTCGCATCATCGTAAGCCAGCCAGCCTGCGCCCGGTTTATTTGCCGCCACCTGTACAACTACTTCGTGGCCGATGAGCCCCAGGTGCCCCAATGGACCATGACTCCACCTCAGGATCTGGAGGCTATTGGGACCCTGGAGAAAGCCTATTTCGAAAACAACCACGAAATCCGCCCGGTCCTGCGAGTCCTGTTTAACTCCGACTTTTTTAAGAATGCCCGTTTTACCAGGGTCAAGAGCCCCGCCGAGCTGGTGGCCAGCATCATAAAGCAGGTTGGCTATTTCCAGGATGGGTTTAAAATCGGCATGGGGCCCATTGGCTATGAAGCCGCGTACATGGGACAGGACCTGTATGAGCCACCCACAGTGGAAGGGTGGCACTACGGTAGAGAGTGGATCGACAGCGGAACGCTGGTGGAGCGCATCAACTGGGCGGCCGAATGGGTAGGCCAGACAGACCTACCTGGTGTAAAGGACATCGTGGACCGCTTGATGTCCCGCGGCGCCATGTCCCCCACGGAATTCGTAGAGGGCTGTCTGGACCTGATCGGGCCGATCGAGGTCACCGAGGAGACCCTGCTTGGTCTGATTGATTTCGCCCAGGAGGGGGGCGAGTTGCGCAACGGCACTGAAGAGGAGCGCATTGCCTTTACCAGCCGAGTTGGGCAGATGCTGCAAATGATCGTATCGACCCAGGAGTTCCAGTTCGTTTAGTGCGAAAGGAGAGGAAACTATGACATCTACCAAAAAGGACCCAATACTGGTAGTCGTTCAGTTGTCGGGCGGCAACGATGGTATAAACACGGTTGTTCCCTACGGGGACCCCAACTATTATGACCAACGACCAAGCTTGGGCATACCCCAGGAGCAGGTCCTGGCCCTTAGTGACCATGTGGGCTTCCACCCCAGCATGCGGCCCCTGAAGAACCTGTACGACGAGGGCAAGGTAGCAGTGATTCAGGGCGTGGGATTTCCCAACTGTAACCGCTCCCACTTCCGATCGATGGACGTATGGCATACGTGCGAGCCGGACAAGCTGGCAACCGAAGGTTGGCTGGGCCGGAGCATCCGGGACCTGGACCCCAACAAGGAGAACGTACTGACCGGGGTAAACTTCGGCCGGGGGTTGCCCCATGCTCTGGCTCTCCCTGGAGTTCCCGTAGCCTCCGTGGGAAATCTGGCGACCTATGGTCTTCTCACGGGCATCGAGGATGAGGAACGGCGTGCGGCTCTTGATACCTTTACCCGCATATACTCACCGACTTTGGGCGGCAGCTTTACCTACGACTACCTGTCCCAGACCGGGATGGACGCCTTCAAGGGGGCGGATATCCTGAAAACTGTGCCGGAGAAGTACGAGTCCAGCGTGGAGTACGGTAATAACCCGGTGGCCCGGTACTTGAGGATGATGGCCCAGACGATCGTCGGTGGCGTCGGGACCCGGATACTCTACACTACCTCTCCCTATAACAGCTTCGACCTTCACGGAAGTGCGCTCACCCTGCAGGCAGCGCTTTGGAATGACGTGTCCCATTATGTCCAGGACTTCTTCGACGACCTGCACGAGCAAAACATGGGGGACAACGTGACAATGCTGCTGTTCACCGAGTTTGGTCGTCGAGTGAAAGATAACGGCTCCGGCACGGACCATGGTACCGGTGGCGCGGCACTGGTCGTCGGTGACCGGGTAAAGGGAGGTCTGTACAGTGAATACCCATCCCTGGCCCTGGAGAAGCAGGCGGACGGAGACCTCCAGTTCAACTATGACTTCCGGGGCCTGTATTCCACGCTCCTGGAGCAGTGGATGGGTCTGGATGCCAAGCCCATCGTCAATGGGTCCTTCGAGCAGTTGGACCTGTTCTAGACTTGCACTAAATTGCTGGACGGCACGGGGCAAGGGAAGTCCCCCTGGCGACCAGAACTTGAGGTGAGTAATGACCACACAACAAATGGTTTTCAACGACAATTACTGGGGACCGGCAAGGAAGCGTCCCCCAGAGCTTCAACTGCCAATCAATTCACTGACGAGACCTTCGCCCCTGACCTATAGCCATAGCATTGGGCGCGGCGAACAGACCGGCCAGGGGTTCCGTTACCCGGTGGACCTGGCAGTCAACCCCCGTACCGGCTGCATCTACGTCGCCAACCGCTCGTACGAGTACCGGATCGAGTTGAAGCGCATTACCATGTGCACCGTAGACGAAGAATTCCTGGGCCAGTTCGCCACCGGTGGTTATGGAGACGGTGATATCTTTGGGCCTCGTAGCCTTGCCATTGATAAAGAGGACAATGTTTATCTCACTGACGAGTTGCTCCAGCGAGTCTCCATCTGGAATAACGACGGTGAATACCTGGGCAAGTGGGGTAGAGAGGGCTCCCGCGACGGCGAGTTCAACCGGCCCGCGGGCATCGCTTTCGATAGCCAGGACAATCTGTTCCTGGTGGACGCCTCCAATCACCGCATCCAGAAGTTCACTAAAGATGGTGTTTTCTTGGCCAAGTGGGGTAGCCTGGGCGATGCCGATGGCCAGTTCAACCTGCCCTGGGGCATCGAGATAGACTCCGACGACAATATTTACGTTGCTGATTGGCGCAACGACCGGATTCAAAAGTTCAGCCCCGAGGGAGACTTCTTGATGAAGTTCGGTGGCTCCGGGAGTGAACACGGCCAGTTCAATCGTCCTTCTGGGGTAGCTGTGGATCGGGAAGGTGACATCTACGTAACCGACTGGGCAAACGATCGCCTCCAAATGTTCGACTCCGCTGGTAACCACGTCTACACCTTCCTGGGAGAGGCGACCCTGTCCAAGTGGGGTGTTGCCAAGCTGGACGCCAATGACTATATGTGGAAGGAGCGAAAGGTGGGCTGGGGCTTGGAAAGGGAAAAGTATTTCTGGCATCCCATCGCGGTGGAGGTCGATCCCGAAGGGCGGATATTGGTTCTTGAGCCCTACCGCACTCGCATCCAAGTCTATACTAAAAACCAATAAGACCAATTGAGGCAGGATGGGAGCAAGCCGCGGGGGTTTGCCCCGCGGCAGGTCAGCCCGACGCGTCACCGGGCTGGTAGCCGGTAATCCGCTCGGTAAACCAGGCAGTCAGACGGAGAGCATCCACCTCCAGGCAGACCGTGGCGTTGGGTGGCTGGCCGCTCGAGTTGCGCCGATCGGCCACCGTTTGGCCCCGAGTAAGGGGACTATGGGTTTCAATAGCCACGTAGAGGTCCCTGGTCTGAAACAGGCTCGGGTCAATGACGAAGGCAACTGGGGGAATATCGTTATAGCGGACTCCCTCGGTCTCGGTCAGCAGCCCCTGGCGCAGGTAGAAGGAACGCAGGCATGGCGTGGCGGCCTTGAGGAGCCGGGTAGTCGGACTGTTGGCCCGGCCGATTCGTTCGAGTTGGCTTGGGCTAATCGTTACCCGGTCACATACATCCAGCCCCACCTGGACCAGGGGTGCACCAGAGGAATATAAAATCGAACCTGCCTCCGGGTCCTCATAAAAGTTGGCCGAAGCCACCGGCGATACGTTGCCTGGCACCGACACTGCGCCGCCCATCAGGACAATCTGGGCTACTGCCTGCGCCAGACGCGGCTCGATGGATAGCGCCAGGGAGATATTAGTCATCCGCCCCAGGGCCAGGAGGGTGATTTCCCCAGGCGACTTCAATACTCGGTCGATGATCTCAAGAGCGGCGTGACGGTCGTGGAATGTAACCGATTGGTCGGCTGGCAAAGGAAAATCGGTATTGCCCAGGGCATCGGCGCCGTGGACCTGCGAGGCCCAGCCCGGGTTAGGGTCCCGCAGGAGGGGCTTGCTCGCCCCCTGGTACACCGGTATATCTAGTCGGTCAGCAGCCTGGAGAATCCGTAGTGTGTTGGCGGTGCACACCTCCACTGGGCCGTTCCCGTAAATGGTAGTGATAGCCTCAACACTAAGCTCCGGGCTGGCCAGGGCCAGAAAAATGGCCGCGGCGTCGTCAATGCCGGGATCAGTATCAATGATGACGCGTTTCAATTAAACCCAAATCTGTAAACCCAAATCTGTAAACCCAAATCTGAAAAACCCGACTCTGTAATGAAGTGCAGATACGACTGGCTTAATGTATCACAAAATTGTTGAATTTGGCGGGCACCATGATAAAATCTCCGGGACGGCCTTCGGGCCTGGATTGCCTTTCATCTGCTTTCACCTGATTGAAGGTAATATTGAAGGTAATATTGAAGGTAATCGAGGGTTCTCATGGCCGCTACCATCTCTAGATCAATGCAGGATGCCAGCACTCTGAGGAGCATGCGTCATGGCAAACAAGATTCGCCTGGGATTTGTGGGAGCTAGCCTTCGTTCGACCTGGTCATCCCAGTCGCACTTCCCGGCGCTACTGGCCAGTCCGGATGTCGAGCTGACCGCGGTTTGTACCACCAGGCCCGAAAGTGCGGAAGAGGCGCGCAAAACCTTTGGCGCTAAGCTGGCCTTTCATGATTTCCGGACAATGGTGGCGTCGCCAGAGATCGACGCGGTGGCCGTGGTCGTGCGGGTGCCATCGCACTATGAGCCAACGAAGGCCGCCATCGAAGCCGGCAAGCACGTCTACACCGAGTGGCCCCTGGGCCGGACTACCGCCGAAGCTGAAGAACTGGCAACGCTGGCCCGGGCCAGAAGGGTGCAGACCGCGGTCGGCCTGCAATCGCGGGTCAGTCCCGCCTTGCTGTATATCAAGGAACAGATTGAAGCTGGCTATGTGGGCGAGGTGCTGTCCTGTCAGGTCACCACCATGCGTGACGGCACCTCGGAACGCCCTTCCAGCCGCACCTGGCAGCGGGATGCCAGCCTCGGCGCCAACACCCTGACCATCGCCAACGGGCACGTGATTGACGCCTTGCGCTTCGTGGCAGGTAACTTCACCCGGGTGGCGTGTATGGTCACAACTCAGGTCCAGCAATGGTACGAGACCGATACCGAGCGGCTGGTGGAGGTCACCTCCCCGGATAACGTGCGGGTCAGCGGACAGCTGGAGAGCGGCGCGGCGGCGTCGGTCCATGTTGCGGCCGTCCCCTGGGCCGGCAGCGGCTTTCGAATGGAGATCTACGGGCGGGAAGGCACGCTGGTCGCCACCGGGAGCGTCTCGTCTCAACGTGGCGAGATGCTACGGGTGCAAGGCGCCCGGGGAAGCCACGAGTTGAAGGACCTGGCCATACCCGAGCGTTTCGTTTATGTCCCGGACGACTTCCCCCGGGGCGATCCGTTCAATGTCGGGCAGATGTATGCCCTGTTCGCCGAGGCGATCCGCACCGGGCAGAGCCGCCTGCCGACCTTCGATACCGCGGTTGACCTGCATCGGTTTGTAGATACCATCAAGCAGGCGTCGGATTTGGGCCGGGAGCTGCCGGTCGCCGGAGGCGGCCGGGTACCCCTATCAGACCCCTAGCGTGCGGCTAGCCTGGATTGCACCATTTAACCCGAATTACGTTGACCGCCTTCCGCTCGGTCAACTCTTCTGGTAGATTGGCCGGGGTCCACCAGCAATCAGTATCACGGAACGAGCCGGGCTATCCCGGGGGAATG
>DASTLM010000063.1:0-7156 GCA_035714945.1 Dehalococcoidia bacterium
CCCCAGCCACCTCGAAAATTGCACCTATTGCCGTCTCTTGCTCCTTGCCACTGGACCCCGACTCCGGCCGGCCCGACGGGATTGCGGGCTGACCCTCACCCTGAGCATCAATCAACAAGACAGCCTCAACCCTGGACCACTTGAACTTGAGCTATCTCAAGTGACGCCTACCGCCCGGAGCCGGACGCAACTCCCGATCAGGGTGTTTTTACCCTACTGGAATGGGCCAGAGTGGCATAGGCTAGACTGTAAACGAACCAATATCAACAGAGCCTTTGCGGACTGGGGGTTACCATGGTTCTCACCAACAAAAACCAACCGGGCAAGGCAAAGCGGGTAAAGCGAGCGAGGCCCGGGAATCCAGTCCAGGACGACCAACCTGACGATCTGGACCCCGGCATCAAGGAGCAACTGGCCCGGGCCAAGGCGACCCGCGCCCAGGCTGAGGCCTCCCGGCAGAGAATAAGCTCGAAAATAATGGACGCCAGCAAGCGCCTGTATCAAACCCTGCTGGAAGACGGCGGTCAGGCCCTGGAACGGGCTAAAAAGCTGGAGTCCGCCGCCCAGCTTAATATGCTGGAATCGCAGCGAGAGCTGCAGCACGCCCAGAGCCTGCGCCAGGAAGCGGACTCCTACCGGCAGCAGGTTATCACCGAAGCCACAGCCCAGGCAAACGAAATGGTCCAACAATCCCAGGCCATCAAGGCCGACGCCGTGGCCTTCCGCGAAAAGCTGCTGGTTGAAATTAAACAGCAGGCTGACCTGGAGCTGGATCAAGCCCAATCCAGCCGGGCCGAAGCCGACGCCTATCGGGAGAGGGTTACCGCCCAGGCCCAGCGGCAAGCCAACGACATTCTGGACCGCGCCCGTCTCACGGCCCAACAAGAAGGGAATGAAATCAAGCTGAGATTCGCCATGGAAGCCCGAAATGTGCTGGCCGAAGCCGATCTGATCAAGGCCGCCGCCGAGGAACAGCTGGAGGCGCAGCGGCTCTACGCCGATGCCGCCAACCTGCAGTCAGAGTCCAACGAGGTCCTCGACCAGGCCAGGTCCATGGTTAACCGAGAAAGTCCCCTCATCGGTTTGATCTCCCGGCGCCAGTCTCCGGCCCAAGAAGAACGCCCGGCAACTGCAGACCAGCCAGCGAGGCTGGAAGCAAAGAGTTTTTCGGCTTCCGATATCCCTGACGTCACCGATGAAGCCTTTGCCAATAAATCTTTCCGAAATGGAATGCTGCCAGAACTGGAAATCAACACCTCCCGGATGAAGGACCCCATTGACCCGGCTCCGGCCGAAACCGCTGACATTGACCGGCCCGGGCCAACGGGACCCAGAGACAAGGCCAAAACCAAAGCCAGGCAAACACCGGGAATGCCCTCGACAAATCCGGACATTAGCGGTTTATTGCCGGCCAATGAACTGGTCCTGGGCATAGAATCGAACAACAAAAGCCGGGCTTACCCCTTCGGCGCCCTTTCCCAGGAGAGAATAATCAACGACACCGTGGGCGAATTGGACATACTGCTCACCTTCGGCCCACCCTCGGAACTTGGCATGATGTTCAATCGGCATCTTGACGGGCGGTCGTTGACCTTCAAGTCCGTCGCCAAACTGCAAAACGGTATTGCAATGATGAAGGACCTGGAAACCGGATCGATCTGGGAGGCAATGTCCGGGCTAGCCATCAACGGCCCGCTGGCCGACACTGAACTTGAGCGTTTAACCTCGGAGTATTCCTTCTGGTTTTCCTGGAGCCAGGCGCACCCCACCACTGAAGTCTACGCAGGTGCCCCCACTGAAGCATACCGGTGAAGTGTCCCAGTAAAATGTACCAGTGAAGTGTCCCAGGTCGTACCATCCGGAGGCATAAGCTAGCAGGTTGATGTAAAAGCCTTTGCAACCATCCCCCTACCCCCTTCCTGGTCAGGAAGGGGGTAGAAATTGTATCTGGGGGACACCCCAGACCCCTGCCAAAGGGACTTCGCCCCTCTGGACTCCCCTTTTCAGCACCCAGTTAGAACCATGTCCGGCTGTCCCTCGGCGACCGCCGGATCGACGGTACGCCTCGGACCTTTCCGGACTTGCGGGCGGATTGTCTGCCTTCAAAAAGATGCGATTACCCTGCCCATTCTGCAAATCTGACTTCACTTTATCCCACCCAATCGTTATAGTGGGCATTGCCATCCAGTCCACTGGAAAACTCCATTGGAAAACTCCCTTGGAACACTCCGGGCAACAAAATCGCCTGTACCACGACCTCTCCTACCTGTGGCCCATTGTCAGCCCACCGGAAGAGTATGCCGAGGAAGCCTGGAACTTGCGAGAAATCATAATCCAGAAGCTGGGCCCAGGCCGCCACTCGATGCTGGTGCTGGGCGTGGGCGGGGGTCATCTGCTGTCCCACCTTACGTCGCGGTTTGACGCGACGGCCGTTGATCTCTCGGCAGAAATGCTGGCCCTCTCCCAAGGGCTCAACCCCGAGGTCGAGCACCATATTGGCGATATGCGGAGCGTACGCCTGCCCAGGAAATTCGATGTGGTCCTGGCCCATGATTCCATCGACTACATGCTCACCGAGGGTGACTTGCGTGCCGCTTTCGGGACCGCCAGGGCGCACCTGGAACCCGGCGGGATATTTGTCGCCGCGCCGGACTGGTTCAAAGAGACCTTTGAAGGGCCTGCGGTGCTCCACTGGATCCGGCGCAAGGACAACCTGGAAGTCGCCTTCATCGAGTACGCCCATAACCCGGATATCAGCGGCACCACCATCGAGTCGATCTTCTTTTACGTGATCAAGGAGGGCGGTAGGCTACGGGTCGAACAGGACCGGCACCGGTCCGGGCTGTTTCCCAAAAGCACCTGGCTGAGCATACTAACAGATCGAGGGTTCACCCCAGAAGAGATAGCCTATCCACCTTACGAGGGTGGCTACGGCGGAAACGTCATTCTGGGTGTACTGAAATAGCTGGAGAATGCTGACCTTTAGCGAGCTTGGCAATCATCCCTGGGCCTGGCGGCGGAAGTGCCGCCCGCGCTACGCTGACGGTCGGGGATTGGGCAACGAGACAATTTATAGCGGTTAGCAGCGACCCAACGGTAGACCACACGACCAGGGACATGAATGCCCGGCAGGCAGAAAAGGGGGGCCAGCAGCCACAGAGCCGGCACCTTCCGGGTCAGCTTTCTAAAAGCGTAGAAGCCCTCCAGCAGATCGCCCTGGCCCGTCTCCAGGTAAGCGGCCCGATCCAAGTCCCCCCAGGTCAGTCCATCAGGCGGCCGCTCCAGGGACTGAAACGAAATCCAGGTGATCCCGCTGCCAAAATCCATCCGGCTGAGCCACTTTACCACCCAGCGGCAAAGACCGCAGCCGCCGTCATAGTAGAATTTCCCCGTCGCGCGGCTATTACCAGCGGGATGTTCATCTGGTGGGGTCATCCGACCATTGTACACCACGCGATTGGCCGGCTGGTTGCAGTGCTGGCCGCCGCCAATCTGGTAATCCCAGGCGATTGCTCCGGTTGCAGGTTAACCTGCCCGGGACCAGTTGGACTAGTAAAGGTGGCAGGACACCTTATGCCCCGGTGCTAACTCCCGCAATACGGGCTCGTCTTGAGAACAACGGTCAAAAACAAAGGGACATCTGGGGTGGAAGGAGCAGCCGGAAGGCGGGTTAAGCGGCGAAGGGACCTCACCAGACAACACTAAATCTTCCCGCTGGATATCGGGATGCGCCGGCAATGAGGCCGAGATCAAGGCTTTGGTGTAGGGGTGCATCGGGTTGGTGAACAGCTCGCGGGTGGGAGCTTCCTCCACCATTTTGCCCAGGTACATGACACCGACGTGATGGCTCATGTAACGCACTGTTGCCAGGTTGTGGGCGATCAACAAATAGCTCACGCCGTATCGTTGCTGCAAGTCCTTCAGCAGGTTCATTATTTGGGCGCGAATGGACACGTCAAGAGCCGATACCGGCTCATCCAGGACGATGACTTTGGGCTGTAGAGACAGCGCCCGGGCAATGGCAATGCGCTGCCGCTGTCCGCCGCTGAATTCATGGGGATAATAGTCGGCGTGGAAGTTGTGCAAGCCAACGTCTCTCAACAGCCTTTCCAGGTTCTCTCTGGCCTCATGCTTACCCATGGACTGATTGGTCAACAGCGGCTCCAGAATAATGGAACCAACCCTCATCCGCGGGTTTAACGAACTCCAGGGGTCCTGGAACACGGCCTGCACCGACGACCGGTACAATTTACGGTCGGCAGAATTAAAATCAGCCATGTTCTTGCCATTAAAGCGAATGAGACCGGCGGTAGGCTCTTCCACCTGGAGCACCATCTTGGCGGTGGTGGTTTTTCCGCAACCCGACTCGCCGACCAGACTGTAGGTCTGGCCTTCCCGAATCTGGAAGGAAATTCCATCAACCGCCTTCACCTGCCCGATGGTATGGCGGAGAATCAGGCCTCTGGTGACCGGAAAATACTTCTGACAGTTCTCCAGTTGAATCACGGCGCCAGTTGATTGCTCGGTCGCTGTAGTCATCTTATTTCTCCGCCAACTTCCAACAAGTAGCAGAATGGCCTTCGCCTACCTGAACCAGGTCCGGAAACGTTTCGTTACAACGGTCGAATACGTAGGGACACCGGGGCGCGAAGGTACAGCCGGGCGGAAGATTGTCCAATGCCGGCGGCTGACCTTCAATCGAGTAGAGGTGGTCAACCTCTTCGTCTACATTAGGAACCGACCGCATCAAGGCCTCGGTGTAAGGGTGGGACGGATGATTGAATAAGTCCCGCACATCGGCGTTCTCGGCGACCCGGCCGGCGTACATCACCGCCACCCGGTCGCACATCTTGGCGACGATTCCGAAGTCATGGGTGATGAAAATTATCGACATACCGGTCTCTGCTTGAAGTTCTTTTAGCAGGGTCAGGTACTGATACTGAATGGTGGCGTCCAGGGACGTGGTTGCCTCGTCGGCAATCAGTAGCTTGGGAGCGCCGGCGATGGCAATGGCGCCCACCACCCGTTGCCGCATGCCGCCGCTCATCTGGTGGGGATAGGCATTCATTCGGGTCTCCGGTGAGGCGATTTTCACTTTTTGCAGTAGCTCGATGGCCCGGGCCTTCAGACCAGAACTGGATTGATGTTCGCCCTGGCGCACCGTCTCAATCAACTGATTGCCGATGGTGAACACCGGGTTCAGAGAAGTCATCGGGTCTTGCAAAATCATGCAGATATCCCGACCCCGAATGTCCCGCATCTCGGACTGGGTCTTCTGCACCAGGTCTTCTCCCTCGAACAGGATCTTTCCTTCCACAATCCGTCCCGCTGGCTCCGGGACCAGGCGCATCAGCGATAGTGCGGTCATACTCTTCCCAGAACCAGACTCGCCGACAATGCCCAGAGTTTCTCCGGGCATTAGCGAAAAGCTAACCCCGTCCACCGCCTTCACCACACCAGTTCGGGTGAAGAAATAGGTCTTCAAGTTCTGGACATCTAGAACCGGAACTGTTGCCATACAAGTCCTCACCAGGAACAAAATTCAACTTGTGGGTCGATGGCGCGAACCAGGATTGGCATGATTGGGATTGGCATGGATGCTAGCATGACGCCTATGCCGTGTCAACAATTTTCAGCCCGGAGTCAGTAGAACGGCAGATTCGCCAGCAGTCCGCCCCGGGGGAAGCCCGGGACCAGCCCAGTGCCGGCCCGCTGGCGACCGAACCTTGTTGCCCCTGGCAGAATGCTGGTAAGCTGATGACCGAACATGAGAGTTTTTGATCGCAAACACCATCGGAACGTCAAAGGGCTCACCGAAATTGTCCCCAATGTATATCACCTGGCATTGGCCTGGACTAGTGTTTTATTGCTGTTGGAGGAAAAGATAACCGTCATCGATGCCGGCTGGAGGGGCAACGGCCAGAGGGTCTTGAGCACCCTGGCCCAGTTGGGAAGAGCATCGGAAGAGATTGGCTACATCGTCTCAACTCATTACCACCTGGACCACGTGGGCGGCATCGCCCATCTTCAGCAGCGGTCCGGCGGTCGGGTAGCGGCCCACGAGAGCGAAATACCTTACCTGCAGGATGCCGGCCTCCCCAATCCGGTACAGAACCCGCTAATCGGCTGGCTGGTCGCCCCGGTGCTGTCCCTGCTCCGACCGGATCGGTTCCCGGTGGATGTGCCATTGAATGACGGCAGTCGGCTGGACATCCTGGGCGGACTGGAAATAGTGCACTCGCCCGGTCACACTCCCGGCAGCATCAGCCTGCACTTTCCTGGACCAGGTCTGCTCATGGTGGGAGACGCCCTGGAGTACCGTCGGGGAAAGTTGCAACTTCCGTCCCGACATGTCAGCTCCAACATGCAGCACGCCAGGGATTCGGTGCGGAAACTAGCCCAGCTCGACTTTGAAGTGCTTTGCTTCAGCCACTTTCCGCCCATTAAAATGAACGCCGCCAGGTTGCTGAAACAATTCGCCGAATCCCTGAGCTGAACCACGCCCTGGTCCGGTCCGGGCGTCCGACCAGGATTGACTTATCAGGATCAATTTGACCCGGTGCTGGCGGGTTTTATCTGGTCTGGGAAGATAGTGATACTTCTGGGATAGTTACGGGAATAGTTACGGGAATAGTTACGGGAATGGCTCCGGGAATAGTAGGGAAAGATAGTCCTGGAACCACTCGGAAATGGTCCTGAAGTAACTTCAGCAGCCTGGCGGTGAACGTGGCAAAATGGACTCAACAATCAGGAAAAAACTTAACTCTAGGGCAAGGTGAATCAACTACCGCCAGCTAAAGCAAGCGGCTTGTATCTACAAACAGGAGAATCCTGATGCGACACGATAGGCCGGTTGACATCGGCCCGCCCCAGACAGATTTACCACCCAGAGCGTGTTACAGGTTTTCACCTGACGCCGAAAGTTTTACCCAGGCAGCGATTTCTGCCCGGAACCCGATACCTTCGGTTGTTAAAGTGCCCGAAGCCGTTTTATCCCCCGAGGGGGTGCCTTCGCACGCGAATACACTGGCACATTCGGAAATCTAGTTAAAGGAGGATTGTAGCTTTCGTCTGTCTGCTAAAGCAGACAGTCCCCAGCTACACGACATTATGGGCGAAGCACTGGCACCAGTTTTACTGGTTGAAGACGACCCTG
>DASTLM010000064.1:0-6795 GCA_035714945.1 Dehalococcoidia bacterium
AAGGTAACGGTAGTTGGGGTTGTTCTGCAGGGAGCTAAAGGTCTTGAACCCGCCGGGTCGGGCGCTGCTCCGCCTGAGCAATCTCATCGGCGCTATTACTGTCTGGTAGCATACATGATCACATTCTCCGGGGTGGTCGACCTTTGGCCGGCCGGACTTTTTTAGCCGGACTTTTTTAGCAGTGTAATCTTACACCTTCGCGATATATTGCCCAGTCCCGATATACTGCCCGGTTCCGGGATACTGCTCCGTCCCCGGATACTTCCCGGTCCCGCAGTTTTATGGAGACCAGCAATATTTCGCCTTCGATGTAATGATGTAATGATGTAATATTGGACTCGGGTGGGCCTTATTATGCCTAATAATGTATGCCTTATAATGTTGGAAACAGTGGGGCCGGCAGGGCAGTTAGAATATGAGCCGAGGGCGAGTCATCCAATCTCTTGAGGAGAATTTAGCCAGCCTGGAACACTCGCCAGGCGGCGACCATCCCGAAACCATCCGGGTCAGGCATCAGCTGGCCCACGCTTATCGCGCGGCCCGGCGCTATGACCAGGCCATGGTCCTGTTCGGGCAAAACGTGACCGCCTGCACCCGAGTCTTTGGCCCGGCCCATTTGACCACCCTGCGTCACCGCAGTAGTCTGGCCAACTGCTACTATGCCGCCGGCCGCTATCCCGAGGCCATTCCCCTGTTTGAGGGTATCTGGCGAGAGCGGGTAACTGCCCTGGGGGACACCCATCCCGATACGCTACGCAGCCGGGGCAGCCTGGCGAATTGCTACCGGGAGACCGGACGTCTCCAGGATGCCAAAAATACGCGGCGAGGGGACTGCCTGCTTTTGCCTACGGGTCTGGCATAAAAGCTGGCAGGTGAATCGCCGCCGCCTCCTGTGTGATAGTTTGTGACAGTAGATGGTTGCTGTGTATCGTATGACCTGGGATATTAGTCTCATGGCTGTTTCACGATACCGTCAGAACGCCGGCGCGGTATTCACGCTGAAGTATCACCTGGTCTGGTGTCCTGAATATCGGCGGCAAGTCCTGGTGGGCGGTGTGGAAACCCGCTTGAAAGAGTTGTTAGAAATCAAGGCAGAGGAGATGGGGGCGGAGCCGCTCCTACTACATCGGCAGCGTGGGCCACGTTTCGGCGGCCACGGTTCAGCGTTATATCGAGGCACAGCAGGGCCGATAGATGTGCAAGACCTTCAAATACCGCCTTTATCCCACCAGGGAGCAGGCCGAGGCCCTGGATGGCCAACTTGCGGAAGCCTGCCGCCTGTACAACGCCGCCCTCCAGGAGCGTCGGGACGCCTGGGGCATGGCGGTCCAGTCCCTGACCTACTACGACCAGGCCAACCAGCTTAAAGCGATTCGGGCGGCTGGCGACCTGGGGCTGGCGAACTACTCGGCTTGCCAGGACGTGCTGCGCCGGGTCAACCAGACTTATGCTGCGTTCTTCCGGCGGATCAAGGCCGGGAAGAAAGCTGGCTTCCCCCGGTTCAAGACCCGCCGCCGGTTCGACAGCTACACCTTCCCCGCCTACGGCGATGGGTGCAAGCTGCGGGCTGACGGCAAGCTGTACATCCAGGGCGTCGGTGTCCTGAAGGTCAAGCTCCACCGCCCGGTGTCCGGCAGGATCAAGACCGTTACCCTCAAACGAGAGGTTGGACGCTGGTGCGTCTGCTTCAGCGTCGAGGTTGCCACTTTAGAGCCGCTGCCGGAGACCGGCGCAGTCACCGGGATTGACGTTGGCCTGGAGAGCTTCGCCGTTCTCAGCGACGGTACGGTGATCGAGAATCCGCGACGCTACCTTAAAGCCCAGGCCACGCTCCGACGCGCCCAGCGCAAGGTTGCCCGTCGGAAGAAAGGGAGCCAGCGGCGACGAAAGGCGGTCAAGATTCTTCAGCGAGTACACCAACAGGTTAAGAATCAACGGTCCGACTTCCACCACCAGGTTACCCGGAAGCTGGTCAACACCTTTGATCTGATTGTCGTCGAAGACCTGAACATCAAGGGACTGGCCGGCGGGATGCTGGCCAAATCGGTTCATGACGCTGGATGGGGCGGTTTCCTGGCTAAGCTCACCTACAAAGCGGAAGATGCTGGTAGGCAGATGTTCCGGGTAAACCCCAACGGCACCAGCCAGCGGTGTCCGTGCGGTGCGATTGTACCCAAGGCCCTGGTTCAACGCTGGCACCAGTGTGATGCTTGTGGTATGTCGGTCAGTCGAGATCATGCTTCTGCCTTAGAAATCCTGCGGCTCGGACTGAGCCTTCAGGCGCTAACGTATCCGGTTGCGGACAGCGTTGCCTGAGAAGCCGTCGCCTGAAGGCGACGGAGTAGTCACCGACCTGTACCGGGACACGTTACAAGCCCGGGAGCAGGCCCTTGGCCCGGGTCACGTCAGCACGGAGGCCAGCCGCCGGAACCTGGCGGCGGCTGAGGGGGAGGCAAGGAGCGGTCAGTCGGCTTGACATCCCCATCTCCTCAGCATACCATCAGCCCAAATTCCTTACAGGAGCCCCACCATGACTACCACCAGCCGCCAGATCCCCAGATCCCAATCACCCTACGTAGTGCGGGGCCCCCAGGACGCCGCCGCCACCCTTCAAACCCGGGGAATGGTCCGGCAGCCCGGAATTACCGCGGATACTGCTGGTGCCTCCAGAATCTGGCTGGGCCTGGTCACCGCCGCACCTAACGAAGAGGGCCAGCCCCACCATCATGGCGAAGCCGAGACCGCTGCCTATGTCCTCAGCGGCCGGGTCCGGGTCTACTATGGTGAAGACTTCAAAGAGTTTGTTGAGGCCGGTCCTGGAGACTTCCTGTTCGTGCCCCCTCACACGCCGCACATTGAGTGCAACCCTTTCGACGAGCCTCATACCGCGGTGCTGGCCCGATCGCCGGACAACATTGTGATTAACCTGGGCAAGTAGTTCCCACCGGACAATTGTAACGGTAGGGGTAATGGGATTGCCCGCGGACCAATTCGGTCGCGGGCAGTACACTTCCGTGAGGTTGATATGCTGATCGAGCAGAAAATCGCCGCAATGGGGGTCGTGCTGGTGGCACCATCCGCGCCGCTGGCCAACTTCGTACAGGTTCAGAGATCGGGCAACCTGCTTTTTGTCGCTGGTCACCTGCCCCGCAAACCCGATGGGACGGTGCTCTACCCGGGCAAAGTGGGTCGGGAAGTTACGGTTGAGCAGGGGTACGACGCGGCCAGGCTGGCCGCCATTAACTGCCTGGCCAGCATCAAAGACTCGGTCAGGGATCTGGACCACGTGAAGCAGGTCTTGAAGCTGCTGGTGATGGTCAACGCCGAACCGGATTTTGATCGACACTTCGTGGTGGGGAATGGTGCATCGGATTTACTGGTGGAGCTGTACGGAAACGCCGGACGGCACGCCCGCTCGGCGGTGGGGATGGGCAGCCTGCCCCGGGGCAGCTGCGTGGAGGTGGAGATGGTTGTTGAGGTGAAGGGCTAGCGACGATCCAGCGTTGGTGGCTATTGACCGGTATGGCAGGGATCAAGGGCAGTCTGGTTTTCCAGACTGCCCTTGATCCCTGGGCTGGCGTTGCACAGGCGGCATTTTCCCAGCGGAAGAAGCAGCCATCGGCCAGATGTTAGCTGAATCAGGCCTGGATCAGCTCCCCGGTGCCGGGGACGCGGTCGCGGTTGTGCCACACCACCACCGATTCGCCTCTGGACTGCATCCGGGCCAGTTCCTTGCTGCAATTGTGGGGCTTGCGGGCTTCGTGGCCATTGTGGGCGCGGCACCACTCAACCACCGATGCCCACAGGACGTCATCAACGGTAACCGGCTTTCCGGGTTTCCTGGCCGGCTGGTTGGCGGGTTCAACCGGCTCCGGCGATTCGATAACCGAAGCTGCGGCTTTTGCCGAGTTGGGACTCGCGGCGGCGGCAGGGGCAACCAGAGCAGCAGCCTCTGGCTGGGCCGGCATCGCCGCGGGAGCACGCTGCTGGACGGGAGTCCGCGCTTCCGAGTTACCATCTGGGACTTGCAGATGGCAATAGGGACACCGTTCACCAGCTACGTATAGCTGCAAGAACTCGGTGTCTTCATTCCACCGCCAATGGGTTACCGGAGGGCATTTGAAGCACTCGTAACAACCCCCAAAGGGATCATCCTCTACTCTAACCAGCTGAGTCCCACAAAAGTAACAGTACGATCCGCGTTCCATGTAGTTGCTCCTTTGCTTATTTATCATAATTTATCATACTATTTCATTGGTGCAATCAGTCCGGTAATGACCCACGATCATGATGTCCAACCCGGAACCGGATACGCTCTGGAAAAAGGCCTGGAACCGAAAATGTTACTGGATCAGCCGTCCTTGATCGCTGGTCAGTTCTTCCACGCTAACCTGTAGAGCTTGAGCCAGCCTCCGAATCGTTCGGGGCAACGGTTTCTGCTTCCCGTTTTCAATCCGGTTGATGGTCACACGGCCGACATTACTCAATTGGGCCAACTCACTAAGGGATAAAGCGCGTCGCTTTCTGAGAACCTTTAAATGTTCGCTCATTGCCCTCGCCCAACCAACACCGTCGTATCAATCGCGTAATCAGCTTGTATCGATATTATATTCGATCTGTCAACCGGGCCAGTACCAACCGTACCAATACAAAATGTCTAGTTATATTCTCCTGGATTCCGGCTTCCGCCGGAACTTTATTTTCATACCAACGACGGTATGCCTCAGACCTCACCGGATTTGCTAGCGGATAGTCTGCCTTCAGGAAGATGCAGTTGTCCGGCTAGAACTGGCGGTAGCGGTTGACTATGGGCAACCGGCGGTCCTTGCCAAAGGCCCGGGGCGTAATCTTTACCCCGGGCGGGGCCTGGCGGCGCTTGTACTCGTTGCGGTCAACGAAGGTGATTACCTGCCGCACCGCGTCGGGATCGTGGCCCATCTCCACCATTTCCGGCAGGCTGTAGTCCTCTTCCACGTAGGCTTTCACGATGGGGTCCAGCTGCTCATAAGGCGGCAGCGTGTCCTGGTCGGTCTGGTCGGGCCGCAGCTCGGCACTGGGGGCTTTGTCGAAGATGGCTTCCGGAATGACCTTGAGCGGGTCGCCGTGCCGATTGCGCCAGTGGCAAAGCTGGTAGACCAGGGTCTTGGGCACATCCTTGATCACCGCAAAGCCGCCGGCCATGTCGCCGTAAAGGGTGGCGTAGCCCATCGCCATCTCGCTCTTGTTGCCGGTGGTCAACACCATCCAGCCAAACTTGTTGGAGATGGTCATCAACACATTGCCGCGGATTCGCGCCTGCACGTTTTCCTCAGCCACGTTGGGCTGGGTTCCCAGGAACCGGTGTTCCAGCATGTCGTTGAAGGCGATGTGGGCGGGTTCGATGGGCACCACCCAGAAGTCGATGCCCAGTTTTTCGGCCAGCTCTTTGGAGTCGCTGACGCTGCCCTCGGAGGAATACCGGGAGGGCATGCCCACGCCCACCACGTTTTCGCGGCCCAGGGAGTCCACCGCGACGACCGCCGTGAGGGCCGAGTCAATACCGCCCGAAAGTCCGATCACCACCTTGCTGAATCCCGACTTGTGGATATAGTCTCGGGTGCCCAGCACCAGGGCCCGGTATACCTCTTCCACGTCGTCCATACCGTCCCGCAGGCGCGCCGGTGGCAAGGGTTCCCGTTGCCGCAACTGAAACTGGGAAACGTTGACCGTCTTCGGCTTGCCAATTTCCCGAAGGATGGTCGGGTTCTCCTTGCGGGGACGCGGGTCTCGCAGGCGGGAGCGGAACACCGCCTCGATGTCCAGGTCGCTGAGGATCAGCTCTTCCTGGAAGGCATTACCCCGGGCCACCAGCTCTCCGCCCATATCGTAAATCAGGCTGGCCCCGTCGAACACCAGTTCGTCCTGACCGCCCACGGTGTTCACATAAGCGACGAACAGCTCGTTGTCGGCGGCCCGGGTGGCGATCATTTTCTCCCGGTAAATCCGCTTGCCCGCGTGGAAGGGCGAGGCGTTAATGTTGACGATAACCTCGGCGCCGGCCTCCCGCTGTACGGCGATGGAACCCACCGGATACCAGATATCCTCGCAAATATTCACGCCCACCACGGTGCCGTTGATGGTGTACACCGGGCAGGTATCGCCCCGGCGGAAGTAGCGGTCTTCGTCAAACACCCCGTAGTTGGGCAGGTACATCTTGTCGTAGGTATCGATGAGCCGCCCGTCATAGCCGATGGCGGCGGCATTGGTGATATCCGACCCCATTTGCACATAGCCCACCACCACCGCGATGCCCCGGGCGGCGGCGACCACCTGGTGCATGGCCGCGATATTGGCCTTGAGGAAGGAGGTCTTGAACAGCAAGTCCTCCGGCGGATAGCCGGTGATGGCCAGTTCGGGGAAGGCGACCAGATCGGCCTGGGCTTCCCGGGCGCGCTCCACGTACTCGATAATCTTGGCGGTATTTCCGGGGATGTCTCCCACGGTGGAATTTATCTGGGCCAGGGCCAGGCGAAATTTGCGGACCATGCTCTCTCCGAACGTTGTTCAGTCGTGATTCAGTCGTGATTCAGCCGTTACTTGCTCACTGGTACATCTTAAACCCTGGCGCCAATACTTTCACGCCGGGCCGCTGGGGGTTTGACACCCCTACCGGCTAAAACTATCATCAGGCGCAGGGTATCTTGAGGCCGGCGGTCACAGCAGCCCCTACTGATTTGAGGCCAGGTCTTAAATTATTTCGTTCTCACTGGCGTGAAAGGTTTCGACGTGGGTAAAGTACCCTCCGTTGGTGGGCCG
>DASTLM010000065.1:0-2450 GCA_035714945.1 Dehalococcoidia bacterium
CGAGTACAGCATGCTCGACGGCATTAGCCGTATTCCCGACCTGGTCGACCAGACGCAGAAGCTTGGCATGGAATCCCTGGCCATCACCGACCACGGTTCTCTGTATGGCGTGGTGGACTTCTACTCTGAGTGCAAAGAGCGCGGAATCAAGCCCATCATCGGCGTTGAGACCTATGTTGCGCACAATCATCGTTCCGACCGCAGCGGTTCGGAACGCAGTCCGCACCACCTGGTATTGCTGGCCCGGGATAACTGCGGCTATCGTAACCTGATGCAGCTCATCACCCGGGCTCACCTGGAAGGGTTCCACTACCGTCCCCGGGTAGACCAAGAACTACTGGAAAAATACGGCCAGGGACTGATCTGCCTTTCCGGCTGTCCTTCTGCGGAGGTCCCCCGGCTGATTGCTGAGGGTAACATCGCCGAGGCCAACCGGACGGCCCGCTGGTACAAAGAACTATTCGGTGATGGCTACTTCCTGGAGATACAGCAGCACCGGGATGTTCCTCAGCTGGCCGAAATCAACCGGGGCCTGGTGGTCATGAGCAAGGAGTTGGAGTTGCCCCTGGTGGTCACCAACGATGCCCACTATGTCCGGCAAGCTGACTCTCCGTACCAGGATGTTTACATCTGCATTCAGACCAACACCAACGTGAATGATGAGAAGCGTCTACGCATGGAGGACAATTCCTACTACATCAAAAGCCCCCAGGAAATGGCGGCGCTGTTCCCCGAATTCCCCGAGGCCCTGGAGAACACCCAACTGATTTCGGACCAGTGCAATGTGGAATTGGGCTTCGGCCAGACCCACCTCCCCAAATTTCCCACTCCCGACAATGCCGACGCCGATGAATACCTGGCCAAGCTCTGCTGGGAAGGATTCAAGAAACGATACTCCCGCCCATCTCCCGACGCCGAGAAGCGTCTCAAGTATGAGCTGGAGGTAATCCGGCACACTCAGTTCGCCAACTACTTCCTGGTAGTCTGGGACATCATCGACTTCGCCCGGCGCAGCAAAATCCTGTTCGGAGTGCGCGGCAGCGCAGCGGCCAGTGTCGCGCTTTACTGCCTGGGCATTACCGTCGTGGACCCGCTGGAGTACCGTCTGGTATTCGAACGGTTTTTGAACCTCGAGCGCAAGGAAATGCCCGATATCGATATGGACTTCCAGGATGACCGTCGAGACGAGGTGCTCCGCTTTGTCATCGATCGCTATGGCAGCGACCGGGTCGCCCAGATCATCACCTTTGGCACAATGGGCGCCAAGGCAGCGCTGCGGGACGTGGGCCGGGGCCTGGGCATGAGCTACGGGGACGTTGACCGCATCGCGCGCATGGTGCCCTTCAAGTCGCGCACGTTGGAGGACGCCCTGAAGGCCAATGCCGAGCTTCGGGACTGCTACGAGAACGAAGAAGCCGTTAAAATCCTGGTGGATAACGCCAAAGGGCTGGAAGGCATCGTCCATCACGTCAGCACCCACGCCGCGGGGGTGCTGATCGCCGATGAGCCTCTGACTGAGACGGTTCCGTTGCAGCGCCCGTCCCGGGGTGACGAGAACAGCCCGGTGATGATGACCCAATATTCAATGGACCCGGTGGCCAAGCTGGGTCTGCTGAAGATGGACTTTCTGGGCTTGACCAACCTGACCATTCTGGACCGGGCGGTCAAGCTCCTGGACGAGACCAGAGGCATCAAAATCAACATCAACCGCTTGCCTCTGGATGACCGACCTACCTTCGATCTACTGTCCTCGGGCAAGACCACCGAGGTGTTCCAGCTGGAAAGCGCCGGCATGCAACGGTATATCAAGGAGCTGAAACCTTCCAGCCTGGGCGACATCGCGGCGATGATCGCTCTGTACCGACCTGGCCCTATGGAGCACATCGATACGTTCATCAACGCCAAGCACGGCCGCACGGCTATCGCCTATCCCCACGAGAGCCTGAAAGACCTGCTGGACGAGACTTACGGCGTAATCGTTTACCAGGACCAGGTGCTCTTGATATTGCAGAACTTTGCCGGGTACTCCCTGGGCGCGGCGGATACCGTCCGCAAGGCCATGGGCAAGAAGATCGCCTCTTTGATGGCCCAGGAACGGGAGCGCTTCATTGCCGGCGCTGATCAGAAGGGGTTTGGGAAGGACATGGGCGAAGCCATTTTCAACCTGATTGAGCCTTTTGCTGGGTACGCCTTTAACAAGGCCCACAGCGTCAGCTACGCGCTCATCTCCTACTGGACCGCCTACTTCAAGGCCCACTACCCGGTGGAGTACATGGCCTCGGTGATTAACTCCCGCCTGGAGCAGACCGAGAAAGTGGTCAACGCCATCAATGAGTGCTCCAAGCTGGAAATCCCGGTGCTCCTTCCTGACATCAACCGTTCGGGGGAGTTCTTCACCATCGACAAGGAAAGCGGACCCAGGCCCTCTCTGAGGTTTGGCCTGGCCGCCG
>DASTLM010000066.1:0-2394 GCA_035714945.1 Dehalococcoidia bacterium
GGCCCAGGCTACGGTAGACAGCATCCCCATAGAACGTCCGGCGCCCACCTGGGAGCAACCCCAGGGCCTGTGCCTGGATAAAGGTTACGACTTCGATGAGGTGCGTCAGACCATGCAGGAGTTCGGCTTCACCCTCCACATTCGAAGCCGGGGGGAAGAGGCCCAGGCGATCAACGGGAAGCTGGCTTCAAAGCTCGACGTTGGGTGGTGGAACGTACTCACAGCTGGATGAACCGCTTTCGACGCATCTTAGTACGCTGGGACAAGTCTGCCGCCAATTACATCGCCTTCCTTCATTTCGCCTGTGCGCTTATTGCTTTAAGAGCCGCCGGGTTATTAGGATAGGCTCTTAGTACAAACACAGAAATAGATTTGGGTGTAGACTGCTGGGGAGGTGGTGATGATGAAGCCGATCCAGGTTGCTCCCCTGAGTCCCGAACAGACCAATGAGTTGAGCCAATTATACCGCACAACCCGAGATGTACGTCTGCGCACCCGAGCCCAGATGATCCTGTTGGCGGCTGAGCAAGGAATGAGTGCGCCAGGCATTGCTGTGGTGGTGCGAGAGAGCGATCAGACCGTGCGCAACTGGCTGAAACGGTATGCAGCAGAAGGAATCGAAGGGCTAAAGGACGCCCCCCGGCCTGGTTCGCCGAACAAGGTAACCCCAGAGTATGCGGCCCAATTGGTGGCAGTGGTGCGTCGTCGCCCCCGTAGTCTGGGACTGCCCTTCTCCTTGTGGACCCTGGCACGGCTGGCGGACTATATGGCGGAACAGACCGGCCTTCGGGTAAGCGGAGAGACGGTGCGACGCTACCTGGAAGAGGCAGAAATTGTGCTGAGCCGACCCCAGCACAAAATCAGCAGCCCTGACCCAGAGTACCTGGTCAAAAAAAGACGATTGAGGAAGCTCGAGATAGCCTGAAGTCAGGAGAAGTCTTTTATTATGCTGATGAATTCAACCTCAGTTGGCTACCTACCCTGCGGGCTATGTGGAGCCCCAAGGGACAGCAAGTGATGGTGCCGACCCCGGGACAGCCCACCAAGCACTATGGCATCGGGGCGGTCAATTACCATACCGGAGAGACGGTAGTGCTCTTCCGACGCCGGAAGCGGCGGCGGGAGATCGCGGAGTTGCTGCAAGCCTTGCTGGATAAGCACCCCACCGAGACGATCTACGTGGCTTGGGACAACGCCAGCACCCATGAGGATGATGAAGTGGAAGCAGTGGTGCGGGCTGGGGCAGGACGGCTGGTATTGCTGTACTTACCTACCTACAGTCCCTGGCTCAACCCCATTGAGATGTTGTGGCGTTACTTCCGGAGTGAGGTGACCCATTGTGAGTTATTCCAGTCGGTCAAGGCCCTGCTAGCCGCCGCTGAGGATTTCTTTACCCGTTACAACCGATCCCCAGAACAGGTACTCTCGATTATTGGTGCTACTCCAAAGAATTTAATTGTTTGTACTTAGCTGGAACTTACCCCGTCTTGATGCCGTTGATGGTCATAACAATGGGAGGAGGAACTGTGAAACTCGCCAGGCAGAATCTTAGAACCCCAGGTCCCACGCCCATACCCGAGGACATCGTTCAGGCCATGTCCAGCCCGATGGTTAACCACCGGGGTCCGGAATTCCATGACCTGATTATCGAGGCTACCGCCAAGCTGAAGCAGGTTTTCATGACTCAGAACGACCTGTACATCTTGACGGCCTCGGGCACCGGTGCGCTGGAAGCGGCCATTGTCAACACCCTGTCGCCGGGGGATAAGGTAATCGGCGCCAGCGCCGGGTCCTTCGGCGACCGGTTTTGCGACGCCGCCGAGGCCTACGGGGCCGAGGTGAAGCGGCTGACCTTCGAGTGGGGGGAGCCGGTGGACCCGGAAGCCATCCGCCGCGCCTTGCGGGACGACCCGGAAATCAAGGCGGTTTTGATTACTCATAACGAGACCTCTACCGGCGTCACCCACGATGTAGAGACCATCGCCAGGATAGTCAAAGACGAGTTCAACAAGCTCCTTCTAGTGGATGCCGTCAGCAGCCTGGGCTGCATCCCTGTTCCAGTGGACGGCTGGAACTGCGACATGGTGGGCACCGCCTCTCAAAAAGGGTTCATGATTCCGCCAGGCCTTTCCTTCATCAGCGTCAGCAAGGCCGCCTGGCAAGCCCAGAAAACCGCCAAAATGCCCCGGTTCTACTTTGACCTGGCAGCGGCCCGGCGGTACTTGGAACGGGGCCAGACCCCCTGGACTCCCAACCTTTCTTCCCTCTACGGGCTGAAGGTCGCCCTGGACAAAATGCTGGGTGAAGGGCTGGAGAACGTGTTCGACCGCCATGCCAGCATCGGCGAGTTCACCCGGGCCGGGGTAGCGAGCCTGGGGCTGAAACTACTGTGCC
>DASTLM010000067.1:0-5610 GCA_035714945.1 Dehalococcoidia bacterium
CTACGACAGTGGATAGCGCCAGTCTCCTGGAAAAGAAGCCCCCAAGAAACCGCTGGGGCACCGGGTCGCGAAACCAACTGTTGAAGCTACAGTTGGCCACTGCCGCGGGAACTCCGCGAAGGGCCAGGACCCCCAACAGAATCGCTACGGCAGCGTCGCTGGGAACCGCCACTACCAGCGGGATTAGCGCGATCAGCAGCCAGGTCAACTGGGCGGGAATCCAACTGGCCAGTGCGATTGCCTTTCGCCAGCGCAGACGCTCCACCAGCAAAATCGCCGGGATCTGGAGGGGTTGCGTTATGTAGGGGACGGCAGCCAGAATTCCGATCTGGAAGTTATTGGCACCCAGGGCCAACGCAAAAGCCGCCAGCAAACCGCTGGCGGTCACGCTGAACATGGCCATGGAGGTGACACCTTCCCAGGTCATCATCTTCAGGCCATGTTCAACCTCTTCATCAGTCAGCGTAGCCTGAGGCCTGAAGACTCGGATCAGATCCATGGGCGAGGATGGGCAGTTTCTTTCATCTTAGGGAAACCATCTTAGGGAAACCATCCGGTCATTGAGTTAGGAATTGGGCGCGGCGACGGCAGCTATTTTACCGGGAACACCCCGACGTCTCCAAATACCATGACTTCGGCTTTTGCACAGAAACGTTGACTTCGGTATACTGAGGGGGTTACGGTTCTCACGGCGGGTTGTATCAACCATCCCGAACCAGGACGACCATAAAATCGATCAATCGAATAGCGGAAATACCGATTCCCTCGACAATTCTCCCGATTCAAATCGTCCCATCGCCCTTGTTCCATTCAGCATGTTATTTTGGCGTTGCCAGCCGATCGATCGGTCCAGCCGCCGGTTTCTGGCAGAGGGTTGCCCCGGGCATGAATGCCCTGGAGCATATTCATCTCGTTGGCGTGGGCTCAATCCAGGAATGGCGGATTGGAATTATCCCTATCACAAGCCAACTGGGATCGCAAATCAGGGCGATGGGGGATACCCTCGCAGGGCGATGACTTCCTCGATGACTATGACTTCCTATCGAAGTAACAATCGAAGTAACAATCGAAGTAACAATACCAGTAATTACAGATATGGCTCCCGGCGGGCGGCGTGCCGCCCAGCGTAATGGGCGGGTTTTCCCGCGCCATTTATCTGCTGGAGTTCGACCAGGTCCGCAGCCGTCTGGCTACTTTCACTCGCACGGTCCTGGGCCGGGAAAAGGCCAATGTGTTGACTCCTACCCGAGAAATTTTGGATATTGCGACCCGTCAGCAGGAGACCGCTGAGGCCCGCCAATTTCTGGACCAGGGGGGTGCCCTGGAGTTCGGTCCGCCGGATGACCTGCGGGAGCTGGTCCAGCGAGCGAAGCTCGACGGCGTTATTCGGGGCGAGGAATTGCACACCCTTCAGCTAATCACGGCGGCCGCCCGCTACAGTCGGAATCATCTGGCAAGGCACCAGGAACTGCCCCTGCTGGCGGGCATCGCCGGGAATATTCCCGACCTGTCGGCCATTGGGCAGGCAATATCCTCGGCCATCAGCCCGGCGGGCGAGATTCTGGACGACGCCAGTCCGACGCTGCGGCAACTTCGCAACGACTCTCGGGCAGCCTACAATCAGCTCAACGATGTAATGCAGCGCAGCCTGCGCCGGTTCCAGCGTCGCAGCCTGGTTCAGGAGCCGATTATCACCCAGCGCAACGGCCGGCTGGTGCTGCTGATTAAAGCCGAGATGAAGTCTCAGACTCCGGGAATCGTCCATGATGTGTCCGACAGCGGGGCCACGGTATTTGTCGAGCCAATGCCCGCCATTGAACTGGGCAATCGCTGGCGGGAGACCCGGCTGGCCGAAGAGCGAGAAGAGGAACGAATTCTGCGGCGCCTCTCGGCGTCGGTGGGTCAGGCTGGCGACGATTTTCTGCTGACACTGGATCTGATGGCCCGGCTAGACCTGGCGATGGCGAAAGGGCGGTATTCTATCGAGTCGCGGGCGACTGCGCCGATTATTGCAGATGCCAGGGGCGAAGTCAGCAGTCTTCGGCTGTCCGCGGCCCGGCATCCGCTGCTGACTGGCCGGGTGGAGCCCATCAGTCTGGAAATGGGAGAAAAATACCGGGTCTTGCTGGTCACCGGGCCGAACGCCGGGGGCAAGACCGTAGCCCTCAAGACGGTGGGTTTGCTGTCGCTGATGGCTCATGCCGGTCTGCACGTTCCCGCCGAGGAAGCCCGGTTCCCGCTATTCGATGGCGTCTACGCCGATATTGGCGACCAGCAAAGTATCGAGCAGTCATTGTCCACCTTCAGTTCCCACATCCAAAACCTGCGGTCGATCATGGATCAGGCCACTCATCGCTCTCTGGTGCTGGTTGATGAGCTGGGCACCAGCACCGACCCGGAGGAAGGTTCGGCCCTGGCTGAAGCCATCTTGAGCCACTTCCATGAGCAGGGTGTACTGATGATGGCCACCACTCACCACCGGGGGGTGGCCCGCTACGTTCAGGAGCAGCCCGAGATGATGAACGCCAGTGTGGACCTGGACCCCCGCAGTCTGGAGCCGACCTATCGCGTTACTCTGGGTCTGCCGGGTCGCAGTTATGCCATGACCATTGCCGCCAGATTGGGTATCCCCTGGAAAATCATCCAGCGGGCCCAATCGCTGATGTCACCCACCGAGCGCGCCGCCGAAGACTTGCTTCGGGATTTGCGGGAGGAACGCCTCATTGTGGAACGGTTGAGGCGAGAGTCCGAAGAATCTCTGGCCCAGGCTAAAGTCCAGCAGGCGGAAGTGGCCGAGCGTTTGGCCTCGGTGGAGGCGACCAAGGTGGAATTGGTCGAGGCGGCCCGGCAGGCGCTACAAGACCAGATCCGGGACGTTACCGACCGTCTGCAGAAGGCCGAGCGCTTGCTTCGGCAGGTTCAACCAGCCTCGACCGCCAGCCCGGGGCTGGCCGATGCGGTGCGGGAACAGCGTGCTGAATTGAACGAAACGCGCCGCCATCTGAAGGTCACCCACTGGCAGCCAATTGAGTTGAAACGAGTTCCCTGGCAGGAGAGGCTCAACAGCGGAGACCGAGTGTTCATCCGGGGCATTCCCAGGCCGGTGGAGATTATTACACCACCCAACGATACCGATCAGGTGGAAGTACTGTTGGGAACCATGCGGGCCAAGATCCCCCTTTACCAGCTAGAGCGCCTTGCGGAGCCGGTTCCTCCCTCCGGGACTGGCGGGGTTGGGCCGTCAAAACCCGGGTTTCGTCAGATCTCCGGCGGGGGTGTTTACTTCAGCCGCCCCGCGACCGGACGTCCAGCGGAGACTGAGATTAATCTGCACGGATTCCGGGTGGATGCAGCCCTGGAAAAGGTGGAGGAGTTGGTCAGCGATGCCTCGTTGGACGGAGCGTTGCAAGTTCGCATTGTCCACGGCCGAGGCACCGGTGCTCTGCGCCGAGCCATCCGTGAGTATCTAACCGGCCATGCTCTGGTGGTTTCGTTGGGGCCGGATGATGGTCCTTCCGGTGATGGGGCAACCGTGGTGGTTTTAAAGTGAGTGCATCAGATAAGGCATGTCCGCCGGGGACGGTACGCCATCCCCGGCTGATATGCGGTACTCTTGACCGGTCACTTTAATTGCGGAGATTGTCCCGACAGGTATTGGTATTGTTGTTGCTGTTGGTGCCGTCGGGACAGATAGTGTCGTCCCAGATCGCCCCACCGGTGGCGGCGCCGCTCATTCTGGCGCCCTCCAGGTCGGCGTCGCTCAAGTCGGCAAACCTCAGGATAGACTGGTTGATGTCGGCGTCGGTCAGGTTAGCGAACCGGAGGTCCGCCATCATCAGGTTGGCCCCGTTTAACCGGGCATTGGCCAACCCGGCGTCATTCAGGTTGGCTCCGGTCAAGTCGGCGTCCGACAAGTCGGCATCAGTCAGCCCCGCCCCGGACAGGTCGGCGTTTCTCAGGTCGGCTTCGCTGAGGTCGGCTTCAGTCAAGTCGGCCCGTCGCAGTATTGCATCGGTCAGGATCGCGCCGGCAAGATCAGCCCCATTCAACTCGGCTTTCCCCAGGTCGGCGCCAATCAGAATGGCGTTTCTCAGTTTGACATTTCTCAGGTCGGCACCGCTAAAGTCGCAGCCCCGCAGATTGACTCCAGTGCCCCGGGCGCTGCAATCAGGGCTGGCAGCACCGCCACTGCTACTGGCGCCGCAGAGGATGCTGCCATCCGGGCCAAAACCAGAAACGAAGTCTCCTGAGGTGCATCGCTGGTTAGCCAGGATATCGGCTGTCGAGGGGCCTGCCGGGCCAACCGGTCCGGGAGGCCCGGGGATACCCTGGTCCCCCTGGGGACCAGCCGGGCCCCGGGATCCAACCGCTCCGGAAGATCCGGATTGACCGGAAACCACCGGCGGGTCTGCCGACACCAGCAGCGGGTCGGGCGACTGGGCATCCGGGGCGGTGTTGCAGGCGGCGAAAACCAGGGAAACCACGGCTAGAATTCCCAAAAGGTAAAACTTCTTCACACTCTCCTCCTCACATCTATATTTTTCATTCTACTGGCGCCGGTTATGGTCAATCCATATTCCGGAGGACCAGTTTCGGCGGTTTTTCCGCAATTCAGGAACAGTTCGGCATCACCGGGGAATAAACGGGTCTTTTGACTCGAGGCCCTCCTCAACTTCCCTCTCAACTTCCCTCTCAACTTCCCTGGAACCAGGGCTGGCGCTTTTGGGTAAAAGCCTTGATGCCTTCCTGAAAGTCGTTGGTAAGCGCAATCCGGGTGATGGCGTCGGTCTCAGCGTCTAATTGGGACTCCAGGGTTGTTTCCCAGGAGCGGTCGAACAAGGCTTTGACCCGACCGAAGGCGATGGTCGGGCCTTGGGCCAGCCTGGTGGCGATTTCCAGGGAGTGATGTTCGAAGTTGGCTGCCGGGATTACCTGATTGACCAGCCCCAATTCCCGGGCGTACTCGGCGCTCATCGGCTGGCTGGCGGTATAGATCTCCATAGCCCGGCCCATACCCACCAGACGGGGCAGCAGCCAGGTTGAGCCGCCGTCGGCGGTGGCGCCAATATTGGCGTAGGCCATCAGGAACCGGGAATTGTGGGAGGCCAGACGAAGGTCGCAGGCCAGGGCCAGGCTGAAGCCCGCACCGGCCGCGACGCCATTAACCGCCGCCACTACTGGCTTCTCCAGTCGGCGGATGCCCAGAATCACCCGCTGGTGCAATTCACCAGCCAGCTCTCTCAAATGCCGGGACAGATCTTCACCGCCCCCGGCTTCTTGATGCCCTAGCAGGTCATTGACGTCGGCGCCGGAACAAAAAGCCCCGTTGGTACCGGTAATCAGCACCGCTCGAACGTCCCGTGGCTGGCAGGACTCGATGGCCTGCCCCAGGGCGGAGATCATGGCCGGCGTCAGGGCGTTGCGGGCCTCCGGCCGGTCCACCGTGATGACCGCCAGCGAGTCTCGCCTGTTCAGTTTTACTGTTTCTGGTGGCATAATCAGGCCCTGTCCCCTAACCCGATGCCGGGGCAGATTCCCCAGCGCCGGTAGGTCCTCTCTGGTAAACTCTCCAGAAAAATCCCAGGGTAATTCCACGACGCCCGGCGAAAT
>DASTLM010000068.1:0-6147 GCA_035714945.1 Dehalococcoidia bacterium
CCCCAGCACCAGGTAGATGTAGATCTGGCGGGAAAGAGCCTGGGCCTCTGACGGAAGTTTCTGTACTGCGTTAAGGGCCAGCCGCCAGTGCAAGAACCAGATGGGTGTGCCGACGATGGTCAGCGCCAAACCCAGGGCCAGTTGACCCTGGCCCCGGGACAATGCCGGTGGCCCAAACAGGTTGTCCAGGAGAAAGTCGATCAACAGCACGGTGCCGGGGGCGGCCACTCCCAGCGCAATGAAGGAAAGGCCATAGTAATACACCCGCTTGAGGGTTCCAATTCCCGGGTCCTCCGTCCTTCCGCGACGGCGGAACAAGAACACAACTCCGGCAACAATGGCGCCGATCACCAGTAAGGGAATCAAGCCAATCAGCAGGTATGGAAGATAAAACAGTCCCATGAGACAACTCTCCTAAATTGTGGTCGGCGCCGGTCGATCCACCGGTCAGCGCGGCTTCACCGGTTCGGGACACCCATAAATCGGCCAGGGTTCGTCCACCAATTTCCAATCACCATCGAGCTGCTCCAGGAGAAAAACCTCGGAATGGGAATATTCATTCACGTCAAAGGGGGCAGATACATAGGACTCGGTTATCCGAATTTGTACTTCAGTGGCATTGTCCACGAGCCTTTCGCTTTCCAGAGAGATCCGGGTGTCCCTGGCATCATTGGAGTCGATGCGGTTATACCCTCGCGCGGTGTCTCGAAAATACTCAAAGGTGCACCTTTCCTGAAGGTCGGCGCTGAAGTAGTCATAGGCCTGCCGTGTTTCTCCGTTTTCGATCGCCAGCAGATATCTCTGGACGGTTCCACCGGGCGTGGCTTCGGGCAGGAGGGTGATGGTCTGCGAGCGGCTCAGCAGGCCCACCACCACACTGGATATTATCAGGGCCAGAATCACCAGGCCTCCGCCCAACAACCATTTCGACGATACACTTCGCATTTTCAAATATCCTCCAGCGTCAGTCTGCGTACAATTTCGGAATCCTGGACTGGTTCCGAGCCCTGAGGTCGTCCTGGATGGGCCGGTTTGACCACTTGAAACCATTGGCGACGTAGCCTACAACCTCATTATGGCGGTGGCGGGCTAACGGATGATAGGTACGAAAGGTCCAACAATTAGTGGTACACCCGGTGGCACGGCGGTAGGGACCTGCTGACTCAACTGCAGCCGGTTGATTCGCAGCAGGTGCCGCCGGACTAACCCGAGGGCAGATCTGCCGCGCCCATATTGGAAGCATCCCGTAATAGAAGCATCCTGGGACAGCGATATGTGCTAGGCGATCAATCCGCCGTCAATGGTCAACACCTGACCGGTGATATAATCGCCGCCTTTTCCGCAGAGGAAGGCCACCACTTCGGCCACTTCACCGCCGCTGCCAAACCGGCCCAGGGGAATGCGTGCCAGGATTTGCTGGCGGGCTTGTTCGGTAAGCTGCTCCACCATGCCGCCGGTATCAATGAATCCCGGGGCGACGGCGTTGACGGTGACATTTCGCGATGCCACCTCTCGTGCCACCGCCTTGGTGAACCCGATCAGTCCGGCTTTGGCCGCTGCGTAGTTAGCCTGGCCCGGATTGCCGCCGATACCAACCACCGATGAAATATTTATAACCCGGCCCCGACGGCGTTTGATCAATTGTGGCATAACAAACTTGGTGCATAGAAACGCGCTGCGCAGGTCAACGTCCAGCACCTGGTCCCAGTCTTCCAGGGTCATGCGCAGCAGCAGGCGGTCGCGGGTGATCCCCGCATTGTTCACCAGAATGTCGATCCGTCCCCAACGCTGGTTTGCCTGCTTGACCACTGCGTGGGCCGACTCTTCCTGAGATACGTCCCCGGCCAGGGCAAACGCGTCACCACCGGCGGCCACGATATTTGTCACCACCTGCTCTGCTGCGTCCTGGTTGTGGTTGTAATTGACCCCAATGCTGGCGCCCGACCTGGCCAACCGGCAGGCGATGGCGGCTCCAATTCCCCGAGAGGACCCGGTGACCAGGGCAACTTTTCCGGCGAGGTCAACATCGGCCATCAGCTTACCCTGAGGGCTCCGGACTCGTATATCTCGGCCAACTCCTGGCGCATCCCACCTACCAGGTCCAGGTCGACACAGCGCACCCCGGTATCGATGGCTCCGGCTATCCCATCGGATCTGGAGGAACCATGGCCCAGGATTACCGTCCCGTTCACCCCAAAGAGCGGGCCGCCCATCTTCCTGGGCAGATTCATTTCAGTCCACAAGTCGGCGATTATTGACCCGGCTCCTGGCCCGGATATCGCTGGACCGAGGCGCTTCTTGAGATACTCTCCCAGGACACCGCCCAGACCTTCGGTAAACTTCATCAAAATGTTGCCGACAAAACCGTCACACACCACCACATCGGCTTTATCAGTGAAGAAGTCCATACCCTCGACATTGCCGACAAAGTTCAGGTGACTTTGCTGGAACAGGTGATAGCTTTCCTGCACTTGACGGTTGCCCTTAGCTTCCTCGGCGCCGACACTCAGCAGGCCAATCCTGGGGCTTTTGATGCCCAGGAATTTCTTGGCGAACCCGGCCCCCAGCGCGGCGAAACTCAGCAGCAGCGCCGGGCGGCAATCAACGTTGCTGCCCATATCCACCATTATTGTGCGGGGGGCCAGCCCCAGGAAGGGGCCGCCGATGCATGGCCGTTCCAGCCCTTCCATCAGCCCCAACACCATTACCGAGCTGGCCATCGATGCCCCGGTGGACCCCATCGAGACCAGAACGTCGCCCTTACCGGCCTTCAGCAGCCTGGTGGCCACCAGGATCGACGCCTCCGGCTTGTGGCGCAGGCCGTGTACCGGATGTTCATCGTCACCGATCTTTCCCACTGACGGTACAATGGTGACCGGCTTGCCCGCCATATCGTAACGGGCTAACTCGGCTTCAATTGGGCCTTGATCGCCAACCAGAATAATTTCGATATTTCTGGCGTCATTTCTGGCGTCATTTCTGGCGTCATTTCCGGCGTCATTTCCGGCGTCGAGGGCCTCGATTGCGCCCTTGACCGCTTCCTGGGGCCCGTAGTCCCCGCCCATAGCGTCAACCAGGACGCGCACCGGAGAGGAATTTCCGTTCTTTTGCATGTTCATTTATCCTTGGTGACTATCCCTGGTGACCGGCACTATCCCTGGGGATCATTGATGCGCACAGTAGCGGTCCCGCTGATGATCTCTTGCCGGTTTTCGTGGTTTCGCACGCCAACCGAGCAGACTATTCGTTGTTGTGAATCCTGCCGCTCTTCCCTGGTGACCTGGCCCCAGGTTTCTACGCTGTCTCCGACATAAGCCGCTCCTTTGAACCTTACTCTCAAGGAGCCACTCTCCAGCCAGCGCCGGCCGAAGGCCGCCAGCATCATTTCGGATACGAAGGCCAGGGTGAGCATTCCATGGGCGACAACCCCCCCGAACTGGGTGGTCCCGGCGAACTGGGCGTCCAGATGCAGGGGGTTGTGGTCGCCGGAGGCGTCGGCATACCGCTTCAGTTGTTCCTGGGTGAGGGTCTTCACCAGCGACGGTAGATTTTTGGCGTTGGTTGTCATTTGGACTCAAGCATCTCGAGTTTACGCACCGCCCCGCACTGGCGCCAGCACGGTGGCCTTACCGGTCTGCACTGGCGCACCGGCGGCGTTGGTCAGGATATAGCTGACGGTGATGAATTCCAGACCTCCCCGCTGCCGGGGACGTTCCAACTGGGCGACTCCGGTTATCCGGTCACCAAAACCCACTGAACGTACCGTGGCGATTTCCTGCAGGCTATGAATTGCGCCTGGAGCCAGGGCCAGCTTAGCCAGCAAGGCTCCTAAAGCGTAGGCGGACAATGCCAGGGGAGGAAACAGACGGTGGTCGAAATAGGCCGGTTGGGAATCCTCCACCGCTGCCAGGTACTGGCGGGCCAATTCTTCGGTGACCGTCCAACTGCCCAGTTGGATCGCCGACTCCGGCGAAATTGTTCCCATCCATGCTCCCTGGTCCCACCTGGCCAGCCTCTGGCCGGCCGGGTGCGCTCGATTATAATGAACTGGAGTCGAAGCAGCAATATTAGGGAAAGCGGAGAAAACCCAGTTTGCTGAAGGTTGCGGGCGCAATCCGCTGGTCAAAGCTCAAATGATCGCCGGCTCGAACCGGAAAAGGCGAAGTCTCAGGTTGAAATCCCAAAGGCCTCGACCGCCAGGCCGACCAGGTGCTCTCCAATGGCCAGGGAAGAGGTGGCTCCGGGCGATGGAGCGTTGAGGACATGCACGGCATTGCGCCCGCGCAGAATGCTGAAGTCGTCCAGCAGCGCGCCGTTCCGGTCGACAGCCTGGGCCCGCACCCCGGCTCCGCCGGAGGCCAGGTCTTCAGCGCGAATCTCCGGAATCAGCTTTTGCAGGTCTTTCACGAAAACATTCTTGCTGTAAGACCGGTGCATTTCCGACATGCCGGTCTTCCAGTGCTTCATCGACATTTTCCAGAAACCCGGGAAAGTGACTGCCCCCAGGGTCTCGCCAAGGTTGAAGCTGCTCTTGGTGTACCCCTCTCGGGCCCAGGCCAGCACTGCGTTGGGGCCAGCCTCCACCCCCCCGTGGATGTTGCGAGTGTAATGGACTCCCAGGAAGGGGAATCGGGGGTCGGGCACCGGGTAAATCAGGCCCCTGACCAGATGGCGGCTTTCCGGACGAAGGGTGTAATATTCACCCCGGAAGGGAATGATCTGAACCTGGGTCTTTTCGCCGGTCATCCGGGCGACACGGTCGGCGTATAAGCCAGCGCAGTTGATGATGTTCCGGGCGATCAGGGTTCCCTGACTGGTCTCCACGGCCAACGCGTCACCCGATGGCGCCACGCCGTGTACCGGAGCGCCGGTGAAAATGTCCCCACCAGCTTGTTGAAAGCGAAAAGCGTAGGCGTTGGCAACTTTGACATAGTCCACGATTCCGGTGTTGGGAGCCCACAACGCCCTGACCCCGACGGTGTGGGGCTCGATTTCTCTGAGCCGCTCCGGGCCGACCAACTCCAGGCCGGTGACGCCATTGGCTACTCCCCGCTGGTAAAGGTCTTCCAGCCGGCCCAGTTCCGACTGGTGGGTGGCGACGATCGCCTTGCCGCACCTGGCGTACTCAATCTCGTTCTCGTCGCAAAACTGGACCAGCTTTTGCACGCCGGCCACGCAGAACCGTGATTTCCATGACCCGGGGCGGTAGTAGATGCCGGAGTGAATCACGCCGCTGTTATGGCCGGTCTGGTGAGTTGCCAGGCTGACTTCCTTCTCAACCACCGCAACCTTCACCGAAGGATACCGCTGGCCCAGCTGCATCGCAGTGGACAGGCCAAGGATGCCACCACCGATGACGACTACGTCGTATTCCCCGGAATGCGAGTTAAAGGACTGAAAGTTAACGGACGGCATATTCACCTCTGGCCGCCACCGGGTCCAATCTGCTGCTGAGTTAATGTCCGGTGTTTCGGCAATCCTGGCGCTACCTTCATGCCAGGCGTAACGCGTGCCAAGCGTAACGTGTGACCAGCGTAATGTTAACATCGCGATGGTGCGGAGTAAATCTGAGGACTCTGAAGGGGCTTTGGATCTCGTTGACTTCCGGTTTTGGCAGTGCTAAGCTTCCCATAATGAGCCAATACCACAATATCGTCGCAAGGGGGCTGTCGGTTTTAGCCGACCGGGGAATTGCGACCCTCCTTTCTGGTATAATTTCCGGGGGCCAAGGCACCCTTAGGGGAAACGGCTACCGGCTCTTTAATAACTGAGCTTTCTCTGGTTCCTGTCAGGAATCCTTGATAGGGTAAAAGGTTCAAGGTCAGGACCTCCGGTTCTGCATTTTGCCGTCTCACGGGAGGGTGGGCCGTTGTCAACCGGCCCTGAAGCCCTGGCAGACTCTTCTGCTGAGGGCAAGCCGCTTGCTTTTATGCCAGACCCGTAGGCATTAGCTGGCGGTAGTTGACTAAATAACCAAATGCCACCGTTCTGGCGGGAGCTTGGGTAAGCCAGGCTGAGAGGGCGGCCAGAGATCGCCGCCGACCGTCTGCACCTGATCCGGGTAATGCTGGCGCAGGGACCAGGCGATAGAAGTCGATTGCAACCGCCAGGAACGCTACCTGGCGGTTTTTTGTGCGAGGTTGGTTA
>DASTLM010000069.1:0-7882 GCA_035714945.1 Dehalococcoidia bacterium
CTCCCGTCATAATTAGAATTGCTGCGGTGTTCCCCCGGGGAATCACACTTCTGGGAATCGGCTTGAGGGATTCGGCGCCCCGCGCCACGTTAATTGACTATTTGTGATACATTAGGGCCAGAAATTAACCGCCTATTTCCAGTCATATCACCAGTCATATAACCAGTCATATAACCAGTCATATAACAGGGAGGGACAGGATGCTGGACTACCAGCCCAACATGGTGCTTTCGACCCAGGAATATAATGTGGTGGGCACTCGTCCGGTGCGGCATGACGGGCCGGACAAGGTGATGGGGCGTGCCCGCTACGCTGCCGACATCCACCTCACGGGAATGCTGCATTGCAAGTTGCTGCGCAGCCCTCACGCCCACGCGCGCATCAAGAGCATTGACGCCCGCCGCGCCCTGGCATTGCCCGGCGTGGCCGCGGTGATCACCGCCGCCGACTTACCGGAGATTTCCCCGGAAATCTCCGACCAGGACGAGGGGGCCGCCGTGAACTACGGGTTCTACAGCCGCAACGTGCTGGCCCGGGAGAAGGCCCTCTATCGGGGTCACGCCATTGCCGCCGTTGCCGCCGCCAACCCCCACCTGGCGGAGCAGGCCCTGGAGTTGATCGACGTGGACTACGAAGTGCTGACGCCGGTGCTGGACGCTTATGCCGCCATGAAGGATGACGCGCCGGCCCTCCACCAGCGGTTGGTGACCCTGACCAATCCGGCACAACGGTCTGGTGGTTGGGGCGACACCTCAAAAACCACCAACATCTCCAACCACTTCGAGTTCCGGGTGGGCGACATCGAGCAGGGCTTCAAGGATGCTGACGTGGTGGTCCAACGGGAGTTCCACACCAGGCCGGTGCATCAGGGCTACATCGAGCCCCACTCGGCCACCGCCCAGTGGAACACCGACGGTACCGTTACCATCTGGGCCAGCAGCCAGGGCCACTTCGCCCTGCGCGACCACACCTCCCGAATCCTGGGCATTCCGGTCTCCAGGGTGAAGGTCATTCCAATGGAGATCGGCGGCGGGTTTGGCGGCAAGGGCCAGGGCGGTTGTTACATCGAGCCGGTGGTTGCCGCCCTGGCCCGCAAGACCGGTCGTCCGGTGAAACTGGCCATGAGCCGCCCGGAAGTGTTCATGGGTACCGGCCCCACTTCCGGCATCCATGCTCGGGTCAAGCTGGGCGCAACCAGAGACGGAAAGCTGGTCGCCGCAGATTGCACCCTGATCTACGAGGCGGGAGCGTTTCCTGGTTCTCCCGTGCCCTCGGGTTGCCGGACCATGCTGGCTCCCTATGTAATACCCAACTCCTTGATCGAAGGCTACGATGTGGTCACCAATGTTCAAAAATCGGCGGCTTACCGCGCCCCCGGCTCTCCCGCCGCCGCCTTCGCTTCGGAACAGGTAATTGATGAACTCTGTGAAAAGCTGGGAATGGACCCGGTGGAGTTCCGGCTGCTCAACGCCGCCAAAGAGGGCAGTCGCCAGCCCACCGGGCCGATCTTCCGGAAGATTGGATTTGTAGAGGTGCTGCAAGCTGCCCAGCAGCACCCGCATCTGGCCGCGCCGCTGGAAGGCCCCAATCGGGGTCGCGGCGTGGCTGCCGGGGCCTGGTTCAACGGCAGCGGCCCGGCCAGCGCGGTGGCCAGCATCGTTCCCGATGGCACGGTAAACCTGGTGGAAGGGTCGCCGGACATCGGCGGCAGCCGCACGTCGATGGCGATGCATATTGCGGAAGTGTTGGGCATACCCGCCGAAGACGTCAAGCCATCCATCGCCGACACCGACTCCATCGGCTACAGTTCCGGCGCGGGCGGCAGCGGCGTAACCTTCAAGATGGGCACCGCCGTCTACCACGCCGCTGAAGACATTCGGCGGCAGCTTATCGAGCGGGCCGCCAGGATCTGGGAGGTGCCCGTGGAGGATGTGGAGTACCGGGATGGTGTCCTGCAGCATCGTTCTGACCCGGAGTTGAAGCTGACCTTCAAGCAAATCGCCCGCCGTCTGAACGGGACTGGCGGCCCCATCGTTGGCCGCGCCACCGCCAATCCCGGAGGTGTGGGCAACGCCTTTGGCTTGCATATCGTGGATGTGGAAGTCGACCCGGACACCGGCAAGGTGGACATTCTGCGCTACACCGCCCTGCAGGACGTGGGCAAGGCAATCCACCCCAGCTATGTGGAGGGACAGATTCAGGGCGGTGCGGTGCAGGGTATCGGCTGGGCGCTGAACGAGGAGTATTATTACAGCGACGACGGCCAGATGGTCAACTCCAGCTTCCTGGACTACCGCATGCCCACCAGCCTGGACCTGCCCATGATTGATACCGTGATTATCGAAGTCGCCAACCCGGGACACCCCCTGGGCGTGCGCGGCGTCGGCGAAGTATGCCTGGTGCCGCCGATGGCCGCTGTGGCCAACGCCATCAGCCATGCCATTGGAGCCAGGATGGAGCATTTGCCGATGAACCCGGGGAGAGTCCTGGAAGGTATCTGGGCGAAGCAGGGAGTGCCGGCCGGGTAGTAACTCAAGCTCAGGTCCGGGGTCTGGGCGACATCCGGATAACCTGCTTGCCGGGCTCACAAAACGGTATGGCGGGCACCCCCGGCTAGAACAGGATTATGGCATCACTACACCCCGACACCAATGCGGACGTAGTCGTTATCGGCGGCGGGCCCGGCGGCAGCACCGCCGCAACCCTGCTGTCCCGCCGGGGATTCGGCGTATTGCTCCTGGAACGGGAACGTTTCCCCCGGGAGCACGTCGGCGAGTCGCTGTTGCCCGCCAGCATGCCCGTGCTGGCCGAGTTGGGTGTCTTGTCCGCGGTGCAGGAAGCCGGTTTCCTGCCCAAGTGGGGCGCCACCATGATCTGGGGCCGGGACGATACTCCCTGGAGTTGGTACTTCAAGGAGACCAACCGGACCTACCCCCACGCCTACCAGGTCTGGCGGCCTCAGTTTGACCAGATTCTTCTGGAGCACAGCCGCGCCAACGGCGTCGACGTTCGGGAAGGCCACCGGGTCCGCGAGGTTATTTTTAGCCCGGGCGAATCTTCCACCGGTACTTCCACCGGTACTTCCACCGGTACTTCCACCGGCAAGGGAACCGGGAATAGGCCAGTCGGGGTCGCCTACCAGGATGCCGCCGGCCACCAGCGGGTAGTCAACGCCCGCCTGGTAGTGGACGCCAGCGGGCAGGGCGGACTGGTGGGCCGGCAATTGGGCCTTCGCAATTGGGATTCCTTCTTTCAAAATCTGGCGGTTTACGGCCACTTCGCCGGTGGTCAATGTCTGCCGGCGCCCGATGAAAACAACATCTTCATTGAGTCCTACCCCCAGGGGTGGCTTTGGAACATCCCGCTTCATCCCGGTTGGTCCAGCGTCGGCGCAGTGGTGGACCGCGCCATCGGACAGAGGGGAATCCAGCGCAGCAACGCCAGGGAGTATTTGCTGGAACAGATTGCTCAGGCTCCCGCCATGTCCCGGATGCTGATAAATGCCGAGTTGGCTGCCGGTCCTACCGTGCTGAGAGACTGGTCCTATGTTTGCCAGCCGATGGTCGGCGAGGGCTACATTCTGGTGGGCGACGCGGCCTGCTTCGTCGACCCGTTGTTCTCGTCCGGGGTTCACCTGGCCCTGATGTCGGGAGTACTGGCGGCGGCTTACGTCACCTCGGCGCTGAGCGACCCGGGTATTGCCAGGGCGGCGGGGTTGGTATACCAGGAACTGTACCTGAAAGAGTACCGCCACTTTCGGGAGCTGGCCCGGCTATTCTACTCCAGTAACCGCACCGCCGAATCCTATTTCTGGGAGGCGCGACGCATCCTGGACGTTGACCAGAGCCTCTCGCCCCGAAACGCCTTTATTCAGACGGTGGCGGGCCAGCCGCCTCGGGGCTACGAGCGGGCCGTGCTGGGACACGGCGCGTTGCCGGCGTCCTTCGCCGGCAGTATTCAGGAGGTCGAATCGGAGCGGGCGCGGCGCCGGAAAAGGTTTGAGCAGGGACTCGTCCATTTACCAGAGCTGGTGCCCTGCCTGGAGCCTGGTGTCCGTCTCGAGCGCAGACCAGTCTTGTCCGGTAGCGAATTCCAGTGGGGCCACGTTCTGACGTCTCCAAATCGACGAGAGGGAATTGAGTGCAGCGATCTGGTCGCCGGGCTGCTGTCGCGGATCGATGGCCGCACCCCGGTGGCAGACCTGATTGCCGGGCTGCAAGATGGCAGCGATGGACCCCAGAAAGGGGGGATCCAACAGGGCGTGCTGGCCGCGCTGCAAGTTCTTTACGTCGATGGGGTGATCGCCAAACTGAAAGGGTGCTGAAAGCGGGATCGAAAATCAGGTATGGAAAAAACAGGAATGGAGAGTAAGCTCATGTGCCGGAGCATCAAGACCCTGCGCCGGGCCGAAGGGTTGGCCCCGGAGCAAGAGATCAACGAGGCGGCTTTGCAGTTCGTTCGCAAAGTCAGCGGGTACCGGGTGCCTTCCCTGGCCAACCAGGCCGTGTTTGATCAGGCAGTGCGGGAAATTTCGGCGGCTTCGCGCCGGCTGCTGGACTCGCTAAAGGTCAGGGGCCCGGCGTAGTAAGGGCCATCGCCCCTGCCATCGTCCCTACCATCGTCCCTACCATCGTCCCTACCATGGAGGTCCCCCTGACCAGGTGAGTTTGGTTACACCAGCACTCCGAACCCCGAATAGGTGCATATCTCAATCCGGTTGCCGTCCGGGTCGTTGAGGTAGAACGCTCGTTGTCCGTCGTTGCGGGTCTGGATGTCGGTGCATTTGATTTTCATCCCGCCCAGCTGCTTATGAGCGGCGTCAATGTCCTCTACCTCAAAGGCCGTATGGTGGGACGGGGCCGAGGGAGCATCAGGATTTTCGATGATGTGCACCATCGCGCCGCTGGGCAGTTGCAGCCAGTACAGGTGGTCGCCGTTCACCATTTTGGGAATCTGCTTCAGTCCCAAGACCTCCTGGTACCACTTGAGCGCGGCGTCTTTGTTCTTCACGTTGTAGGTAATGTGGTTGATATTCCGTAGTCTGGTCGTGCCGGCTAGCATCGTTAAACAATCCTCCTTGCCTGGTTGTACCAGCTTGATGTAACAAGCTGACGGGATTCCGGATCTGGCAAGACTGAGTGTAGTTGGGCGGTCCGTTGCTGTCAATTCCCGGGGATTACCCGCGCCCCGGCTCCTCTTCTTTTCAGTTGTTGACCCTCCAATTGGCGCCCTCTAAAATGGCCTCCAGGGCCTCACTTGAATTTTTTGACCAGAGACCCGCTGCTGTGGAGTTTTTTAAAGGATGGCAGAAATGGCGCAAGCGAAAACCCCCCAGGTCCTGGATGGCGTTCGGGTACTGGAACTGGCCCGCTGGCAGGCCGCCCCTCGCGGTGGAATGGTGCTGCGGGACATGGGTGCGGAGGTCATCAAGATTGAATGGCGCAAGGGCGCCGATCTGCGCAACTCCGGGCCTTTCGTCGATGATATGAGCGTGCAGTTTGCCGCCTACAATCGAGGCAAGAAGAGCATCACCCTGAACACCCGGCACCCCAGGGGCAAGCAGATGTTCATGGACCTGGTGGAAGTCTCCGACGTGGTCCTGGAGAACTTCCGCCCCGGCACCATGGAAGAAATGGGCTTCAGCTACGAGAACCTGAGCCAGGTCAACCCGGGCATCATCCTGGCCTCGGTGTCCGGGTTCGGACAGTATGGCCCCTACCGGAATCGCCAGTGCTTCGACCCGATCATCCAGGCCATGAGCGGCATCGGCCACCAGACCGGGCGCGGCTTCGACCAGCCGATTATGGCCGAGGGCCCGATCATGGACCGCACCGCCGCGTTGCACGCCACCATCGGCATTCTGGGCGCGCTGCGCTACCGCGACCGCACTGGCGAAGGCCAGTGGTTGGAGGTGGCGATGATGGACGGCGGCATCACGCTAGAGGAGGTGGCCCTGGCCATGTGCCACGAGACCGGCACCAACGACTTCAAGCGCAGCGGGTCCTTCATCCGGTGCCGGGATGGCTGGGTGACCACCGGGGCCGCCCGCGCCGGAATGTGGGAGCGCATGCTGCGGGTGATGGGCTACGACGAACTGGCTGATGACCCGGAATTTTCCGCGCCCATGTTCGCCACCGCCCAGGTGGAGACCCGCATGGAGTTGCTGCACGAGTGGTGCGAGGAGCGGACGGTGAAGGAGGTGGAGGACGCCCTGGTGGCGGCGGACATCCCGGTGGGCCGGGCCATGAGCATCCCCCAGGTGCTGGCGGATCAGCAGATCTGGGAGCGAAACGTGATGATGGAGATGGAGATCGATGAGCCTGGGGGCAAGAAGATGCTGGTGCCCGGCCCGACGATCATCAAGTTTTCCAAGACTCCCACCACCGCCGGGCCCATCCCCAGGTTCGGCCAGCACAACCGGGAGATTTACCGCAAACTGCTGGGGTTGGACGACGCAACCATATCCCAGCTGAGGGAGGAAGGGGTTATCGGGGAATAGGAACTCTTACAGCGCCCGTTCCCCAACCCCCACCATGAAGTGATACGCGGCGTAGGTCTCCAGGCCAAAGGGCAGGTAGCCCAGGTAGCCCGGCAAGGGCATCTCAAACAGGTGGGTGAACTGCACGAAGGGAATGGTGTACTCCCACTTGGGGAAGGCCCAATAGTTCCACATCTCCCAGAACCAGCCGCAGACCAGCGCCCCCAGGGCAAAGGCCGCCACCGTCCGCCAATCCCCCCGGCGCACCTGCGCCAGCAGGCTGGGCCGTCCCCACCGGTGGTTAATGGGGTCCAGCACCAGGAACAGACACAGCCAGGTGGCGAAGAAGGCGTAGTGCGGCCAGATGACCAGCGCGGCCACCGACAGCAGGCCCAGGGCGACGGTCACCGCCGGGGTTCGCGGCGGGGCTGGTAACACCGGGCCGTGCTGCAATCGCTTGACCCAGCCCAGGGAGCCCACCATCTCGGCGGTCTCGAACACGGCTGGCAGGACGATGGAAAACTGCCACGAAGCCACCAACGCATACTTCAAGGTAGAATATTGCTCGGCGCCCAGGTAATGCCAGTTCCGGGTGAAGTGGTTGATCCCTTCAAAGGTCCACCAGAGGGGGATGGAAGCTAGAAACATTCCCCAGAAGGTCCACCGGCTGCCGGTAAATAAAGAGGTGCCTTTGCGCCGAAGCACCAGCGCGTCAACCATCAGGATGTACCCCAGCCAGATCGGGAAGAAGGCGTACTCACCCAGCGGGTCAATCTGGAGCCAGGAAGCTGGCCAGGCCACCGCTACCAGGAGGAATCCCAATGTCCCATGCAGGGGTGGCCAGGCGGACCTGGGCACCATTGCCGGTGGTCTGTCGAGTTGTCCCGGACTCATCTGGTACCTCATTTGAACGCCGGCATCACCTGAAGGCCAGCATCACCTCATTGGAAAATAGCTTCGGAAAATAGCTTCGGAAAATAGCTTCGGAAAATAGCTTCGGAAAATAGCTTCATCGACCGCATCACCTGGGCATGGGGCATGTCCCCGAAGAAGAAGTTGCACCCAAAGTAGCCAATTCCCTGCGCTTGCAACGCCTTGATCCTGGCAATGCCCTGGTCAGGCGACCCGCTAACGGCCCGGTTGCGGCACCAGGTTTACCTCAGGTTTGTCCCAACGGTGATTCAACCTGTCGGGCATCGTTGGCCCAATGGCCAGGGAAAGTCTACTCCATCGACCATTCAATTGCGAGAACCCTCCGGGAAGGGGGTGCACGCCACAATTTAGGCGGGTTTGAGTTTGGGGCTGGTAAAGGGCCACATCGTTTCCCAACGACCACTGAGCAACTGGGCGCGGAGGCTCAATACGGCTTGAGCGCCCGCCTTGGTCCAACCCATACCCGCCTGT
>DASTLM010000070.1:0-3707 GCA_035714945.1 Dehalococcoidia bacterium
GGTCCTACGACCCGAAGCAGGTGGCGCTGGCGCAGCAATCGGGGTTGAGCAACGAGGCTGTGGCTAGCGTGATGATTGGACTGCGACATCGTCTGGTAGCCACTTATGCCCGGGACGCCGACCTTCAGCTGCCTCCAGACCCGATGGGCGTGATTGCGGGCCGCGACCAGCTTACCAGCCTGGCGTCGGACCACCTGGGAAACTGGCTGGTCCGGCAGGGCAGAGACCGGGTCCAGGCCGCCCTGGAGGACTTCCGGAATAGGCCGGACCAACAGCGACTGGATGACTTGCTGAAAGTCGCCGGGGCCGAGGGCATGGAATACGGCTACTTCAGTGGCTCCGGCACCTTCTGGTTCCGCGACCCGGTCACCGGCAAATTCTCCGCCGCCGCTTTCACCGAGCACAACGGAGAGCGGCTCCTCATCTCAATTGAGGGAGTTGCCACCAGAAAATCTCATCCCAAATACCTGAGCATTACCAGCCTGCCGGTGACCATCACCCGGGTGGATCTGTGGCGGGACTCCGAGGAAGGGCGGCCTCCCCTGAGCCAGGCCGGGTGCTGTGAAAACAATTCCCCGCATTTGACGGTGGTAAGGTCGGTTGATCCCAACGATTTGCTGGTCGACCCGCCGGGGTTCGGGAGCGCGGCCTACATTGCCGAGGACCAGGTGATCAGCTACACCATCCGGTTTGAGAATCAGGCCTCGGCGCTGGCTCCGGCCACTGACCTGAGGGTCATTGCTGACCTGGGAACCGGGATTGACCTGGCAAGCGTGCTGCTGGGGCCAAGCTCCCACCCGGCGGGAATGACCGCTGCGATTAACGAGTCCAACGGCACAATCACCTGGTTTTTCAAAGATATTACGCTGCCGCCAAACCAGTTCGCTCCGGAAGGAGAAGGCTGGGTCCGCTTCAGCGCCAAACCCCGTTCCGATGCCGCTTCCGGGACGCTACTCTCGGTCCAGGCCGCAATTCGCTTCGACTACAACCCCCCGGTCGAGACCAACGTGGCGGTCCATACCCTGGATTCAGGTCCCCCGGCCACCCGGGTGAATCGCTTGGCCCCGGTGCAACTGGCGCCCGGCTTTGAAATATCCTGGGCTGGTTCGGATGACCCCGGAGGGAGCGGCCTTCAGCCAGTGACCCTGCTGGTGTCCGAAGGCGGCGGCCCCTTCAGCGTGCTGGGGACTTTCGAGGGACAGACCATCCCCTTCCAGGGCGAGACCGGGAAGACCTACGGTTTCGCCACGGTCGGTATTGACCAGGTGGGCCATACCGAAGCCATGCCGGACCATCCAGACGCAACCGTTACGGTGGGCCAACTGCTGTCCCCAGAACCTGGCTGGCAGTTGATTGGCCTTCCGGTGGTCACCGACCAGACGCTGCAGCAACTACTTTCCAGGCCGGGTACTGCCTGGTCGGCCTGGGATTCATCTGAACAGGTTTATCTCCCGGTGGGAGCGGGGTCTACTGATTGGCCGGTATTGGATTTTGATCTGCCTGGTTCTGGCCTCTGGGCCAGCATTGACGCCGGGACCAGTTATTACATAACCGGTCAGCAAGTGCCCGTCGACCAGCCTTACTCCATCGAGCTGAAGGCCGGTTGGAACCTGATCGCAAATCCCTTTCCCATAGCCGTCAAATGGGACTTGAACGCGCTCAGGGTTAGCGTGGCCGGCGTGGATACAACTCTGGCCGAAGCGCAGTCCCGGGAATGGGTGGAGGACTTTGCCTGGGGATGGAACGGCGAGTCCTATTCCCTGTTGTACGGCCCTGAGCTGGTGGCGGGCGTGCGTTCGGAATTGGAACCCTTCAAGGGCTATTGGTTTCAAGCCCATCGGGACGCCCGGCTAATCCTGCCTCCCCCAACCGCCGATTAACTGCGGGTCATCATATGGCTAATAAATACATCTGGATTCTGGGGATCTTTGCCGCCAGTGTATTGCTGAGCGGCGGAGTGGGGTTCTGGACGTTTTTCGCCGACGACCGGGATCCCCGGATCCACAGTGTTTCGCTGGAACCCCTGGAATTTAGATTCCCTGGGGGCAGGTTGCAGGTCCGGAGTGAGATCAGCGATGATGTGGCCATCGATGGGGTCAGGGCAATGCTCCGGCGAGGTGACACCCAGATCGCCCTGGTGCCGATGAAACGGTCCGATGATGGAGTCAAGGACCCAATTTATTCTGCGGAGCTGACGGTTCCAGCCAATGTTCGCAGTACCGGTCAGTCAGTCGATTACACCCTGCAATTGCTGGTGTCGGATAGCGCAGGCCAGGAGTCAAAAACAGAAGTGAGATTTGAGGTTCCGGCGCCGGGTGTTCCCCCCGCACCTCCCCAATTGCCCTTCGTCGACTGATACTGATTGGGACTGATACTGGTTGGGTAGGAATATCGCGTATCGCGCTTTAGTCAAGAGTCACGGGTGAAATCGAAAAGGTTGGGGGCGTACCGCCCGGCACCCGGTTGGCCTACTCCCGGATGCCGTAGCTCCGGACCAGCGCAACCAGATCGCCGACGCCGATCAGACCGTCACGGTCCAGGTCGAACCTGACGTCGAATCCCGGCTGGCCCGTTTGCTGTCCCCAGACCGCTCCCAGGGCGGCCAGATCCACGGAGTCTACCGCCCGGTCCTGGTTAAAATCGCCGGGCAGCCCCACCACATTCACCGAGTAGGTCAGGTTATCCGGTTCCAGGGGAAAGGGTTCTCCGGTTGTTCCAGAAAGGCCAGCGTGAACCGTAATCAACGTGTCGCCGGCCGGAGCCGTGTCCAGAACGACCAGATGGATTACCTCCAATTGACCGGCCCAGGTGGCGGTGCTGGTGGGGGAGGAGTAGTCCCAGCTAACCTGGTATGAACCCGCATCTGAGCTCACTTGCTGAATCCGCCCCACCGGAGCACCGGCGGGTTCCGGTTCCACCCGAAAGACGTTGGAGTCATAACCAACCTGGACCTGGCCGCCGGTGGCCTGGTAGACCCCGGTGTCGGAGTTGACCGACAACTGGAACCGGTCTCCGCGTTTGATCCGTTCTGGCGCCGGCGGGTCAAAGGATAAGCGGAGCGCCGGCAGTTGGGTTGAGGCGTCCAGATGCGCGTAGGTCGCCCCGCCGATTCGCCAGAGATAGGGCTGCTGGGCAATAAAACCCCCAACGGCCAGGTACATGGAAGTACTGCCGCCATCGGGTTGCTTCACAAACAACGTGAACCCGCCGTTCTGGACGGAGGCCTCAGCGCCGGACATCGGGCGGCCGTCGATGACTCCCTGGATGACCGTACCGTCGGGGACTGGTTCACCGTCCAGCGTCGCCTCTCCCACAAAGACATGGGGTGGCGTCTGCGCATAAACTGGCATACCCCCCGGTAGCAATGGTGACAAAGGTAACAATGGCAGCAGCGCCGCCAGCAGCGTGGCCGCTGCGACAAAGATTTTTCCCATGATTATTCTCCTACCGGCAGGGTATCACCGGTGGGGTCTAGCAGCCACGGTGTTAACCCCCACTAACCCTGGACAATAGTCCTGGGCAATAGTCCTGGGCATTCGCATCTTCCTGAAGGCAGGCTGTCCGACAGCAAGTCCCGTGAGGTCTGAGCCAAACTGCCGTTCGGCGGAAGCCGAAACCCAGGGCAGCCCTTGAGTCGCACCCATCGGGGTGCTAGAATCGGCACCTGGGAACATTCCGGCCAAGACGTTGAATTATGCCCACAAAAT
>DASTLM010000071.1:0-4529 GCA_035714945.1 Dehalococcoidia bacterium
CTTCAGCGTGGTCGGCGCTGGAGAACACACCGGCCGCCTGGCGCCGGCCCTGGAGCAACTGGCAAAGGTCATGGAGCGGGAACAGGCGGCCCGGGATACGGTCAAGCGCACCATGATGATGCCCATGTTCACCATTGGCGCAGCCGGGTTAATGCTGGTCATGATGCTCACCGTGTTGATGCCGCCGCTGCTCACCACCTTTGAACGTATGGGGAGCGACATTCCCCTCATCACCCGCATCGCCATGGGGGGAATGGGGCTGATCACGGCCAACCTGAAGGGAATCGGCCTCGCCATCGGTGGACTGATCGGTCTGATATTGCTGTCCAAGAAGGTCGCCGCCCTGGATTACTGGAAGAACGTGTTAGTGGTCCGCGCCCCCATTCTGGGGCAACTAATTCTGGCCGGAGAACTCTCCCAGTTCTCCCGGACCATATCCATGCTGCTGGACTCGGGTATTTCCCTGGCCAACGCCCTGCCTCTGGCCATTTCCGGCACCAAAAACCTGGTAGTCCGGCAAGCCTTCCTCGCCGGAGAAGAAAGCCTGATCGCCGGACGCGGTCTATCCGAAGCCCTGAAGCAGCATTCGATACTGCCCACAATGTGGGTGGAGTTGGTAATGATCGGCGAGGAAAGCAATACCCTGGGCCTGACGATGGCGGAACTGGGCAACGCCTATCAAAAGGAGTTGGAAAACCGCCTGGCCAGCCTGCTGGCCCTGTTGGAGCCCCTGTCCACCATGGCGGTTGGCGGCATCGTGCTGTTCATCGCGCTGTCCATGTTCCTGCCCATCTATTCCGGATTGGACGCAGCCGCCGGGATATCCTGAACCACCGGGCACCAGACAACGGGAATTGATTGAGAAATGATATGGAAGGTCTAGCCAAAAAGTTGGGCCCGCTGCGCCCCTATCTCGCAAAACTGAGGCTCTGGGCAGTCATCGCCACGGTGGCCTCCCTGATCCTGGTCAGTGTCTATGCACACCAGGGTTGGCAATACTGGCAGGCATGGGACGAATTGAGGGCACTGGGCCAGGAGAAAGTGGAACTCTCCACCAGGCTGAGCGGTGGAGCTCCCGAGGTTGAGCAACTGGCCGGTGAACTGGACGTGCAACAGCAAAGGCTGGCCCGATTTGAAGCAATGTTCGAACATTCGGATAGCAACAAGCTGATTGGCATGCTCTCCAGCATTTCCTGGGAGACCGGGGTCGAACTTCCATCAATATCCGCCGGAGCGCCCAGGACCGAAGATATCGGGGCTAACCGGTTCCAGACTCAGCCAATGAGTATTTCAGTCCAGGGGGACATTGAAAATATCTACAGCTTCATCCGCTCCCTCCAGGAGGAGCTGCCCTTTGTTTCTCTAGCCAACATCACCGTCGCCAGCCCCGGTGAAGCGGCAAGCGCGCAAATCAGCCTGGTTTTCTATCTGTCACCCCAGGCCATTGCCGGGGCAGAGGCGGCCAACTGATGTTAAGCCCCTTCCGATGGGTCAAATCTCTGCGGGAAAACCCCGACGCCCCAACCGGGGCCAATTTAGAATATGAAGTAATCGATGAAAAGCCAGCGAACACCCCTCCGGAAGACCGCTCGGTACCAGCGCGGATCCTGGCCTGGGCCACCTCCAGAAAACCGTCCAATGGGCGCATCGTCACGCTTTCCACCGAGAAGGATGCCCTCCGGGTGGTGGTCTTCCAGGGCAGAAAGGTGGTGGCCTGGGGCTCCGCAGACCCTACGTACCTGCCGGAGACCATCGTGGACTTGCCGGACGGCGGCCCTCCGGAGATTGAAAAGGCGACCGCCCAATCTCCGCTACAGAGCGTTCTAACGGAACTGGGGATAGGCCAGGGCGGTCGTTTATGGTCCTTGCTGGACCAGATCGGAATACGGCGGGGCCGGACGGTGATGGACCTGTCACTGTATACGACTCTGACCCGGCAATTGCGGGTCCCCAAGGTGAAAGGCCGTTATCTGGAGCCGGTAGTACTATCGGAAGTGCTGGCATCCCTGCCTTTCGCCAGGGAAGAAGTGGAAATCGCCTGGCAGGTCCAGCAGGAGAACGCCGAAGACGATTCGGTGTTCGCGGTGGCAATGCCCAAACAAAGGCTCGAGGCCCAGATTATGGCGGCCAGGGAAGCCGGCTTGGTCCCGGCGGCGGCTTATTCCAAGTCCGCCGCCCTGGCGTCGGTTTCGGGAGTGTTGAACGGAATAGTGATCCACCTGGAGACATCCGATGCGGCCCTGGTGCTGATCCAGGACGGCTATCCCAAGACGGTGCACGAAATAGAATATGGGTCGGAGGAGTCTAGCCTGGAAACCAGGGCCGACAACCTGGCCCGGGCCTTTGGGCAGGTTGCCAGCTACTACCAGCCGGCGGACCCTCAAGACCAGGAACTGCCGGTGATATTAACCGGAATGACCGGTGAAACCGATCGACTGTCTCAATTGCTGCGGGACAAAATCCACCGGCGCACCTTGACGATCGACCCGCCGCTGCAATATCCCCAGAGTTTTCCGGTAGAGGAATATGCCATAAATCTGGGGCTGTTCCTGACCGATCAACCGGACGGCCGCCCGGAAATTAAGGGCTCAAGCCAGTCGCTTGCTTTAAACCTGTTGCCCAAACACCACCTGCCCAACGCCCTGCCCATTCTCCAGGCCGCAGTATTCATCATACTCCTGCTGCTGGCCTTCCATCCCATTAACATAACGGCCAGGGTAGACGCCAAGGTTCTGGAGAAAGATGCCTTCTCCAGCGAAGTCTCGCTGCTGCGGGGTCAGCAGCGGCGGCTGAACTCGGTATCCAGCAGCTTTCAGGAAACTCAGGCCCAACTGGCCGCGGTCAGCCTGCAGGCAGACGGTCTGGATGCCCAACTGGACACGCTGAACCAACAGCTATCAACCCTGATGGAACAGATATCCAGCATAACCAGGTTAGCCTCAGACCAGAACATTACGTTAACCGGAGTCTCCCCCAGGGGTACGGATCAATTTAGCCTGGCGGGTACCGCGGGTAGCCATACCGAATTGTTGACTTATGTGCAAACTCTCCGCGATCACCCTCTTTTTGAGGACGCCCTGGTGCTGAACGTGGGCGGTATCGGTGGCGCCAATCCCGCCGATGACCTGGTGGTGACCTTTTCGGCCCAGGTGACCAAAGCAAAACTCATTGCCGACTAGGCAGCTGCGGACGGTGCTGCCGGCAAGTAGGTAAAACCCGGGCAGGCGTTACGCCATCAACCTGGCCGGTAGTTGACCAGCCGATGGATGACCACTGGTTATCCGCCCAGAACCTCACTCCCGACCAGGTTGAGGACTGAACTGCCGGTGAAGACCGAGAGCCCCACGTACTCGCCGGAGGGCTCTCTTTGGATAACGGATAGAGTTCTGAATCTAGTTCGGTGGGAGCAAGACCTGGGACACGACCACTGTGCCATCGGCGCTGACCGATGTGATTGTGAACAAAGTACCCATCGAGGCCGCGCTGTAAACCATGGCGACAATATCATCGATAATGCCTGCCAAATCTTCGTAGTTGGCGCTGTCAAGACTGTGGGAAGCGGAAGGTTGGGAACTGATAGCATTGAGGGTTCCGTTGCTTATGCCATTGCCCACACCAATTGCGAAGACCTCGGCACCAGTGGAAGTCGACGCAGCGATGATATCATCAATCCCGTTGCCCGTGGAGTCATTGCCGTCAGTGATAACCACCATCAGGTTATCCACCGGAAAAGGCGGGTCTATCCGGTCCCCCAGGCCGGTGTTGAATTGCTCCGCGGCACCGTTCAGGGCGTTCACCAGGTTGGTGTCGCTGCCAAGAGGGTTCAAGCTCAGCCCATTGATGGCATCGTGCAGGGGTACCAGGTCTGGGTGATCATCCACGTCGGTCATGTCCGCCACTGGGGTGCTGACGTCCGCGAACTGGGTGATGCCAATCCTCACCCGCCCTTCGGTGGTGTCCAAACTGAAGCGGTCCACAATATCGTTGGCGGCCTGCTTCAAGTCCACCAGCTCTTCGGACACCAGGCTGGCGCCAACGTCCAGGGCAATTACCAGGTCGGCGAAGGCCACCTCCTGGGCCGAAACAACTACCGGCGGCTTGTAAATCGTGATGGTACAGTCCTCAAAGAGGAGGATATTATCGCCGTCGACCAGGCTATCGGCATACCCGGGCTCGTTGATCAATTTCCAGGCCGCGTACTGAGAGCACCCCTGAGAGGCGTACTGGCTGACCAGAATCCTGTGCTTGACTTCCGAGTCCGTGACCAGCGTGCCGGCAAGCGCCAGGTATCCGATGATAATGGGAATGGATATCGCCATGAAGCCCAGTACCATCAGCATGGCCACCCCATCCTGCCGGCGCCAGAGCCTGTCGCGCAACCAATTCATAACCTCAACTCACTACCGCAACGTGGAGCGAAGAATCATGGTCCTGGTGTCGGTCCCCACGGTATAGACCGTCAGCGTCATGGTTACCACATTTCCCGACAACAGGAACTCGACCGATTCGACTCTGGTAGCCAGCCTACT
>DASTLM010000072.1:0-4602 GCA_035714945.1 Dehalococcoidia bacterium
TCACAAGAATGACAACTTTGCACCTGGCCGTCCCAAACAACATCAAAGTTTCTAAATGGTTGATAGCAGCTTCACCGTTACCAGCCACCCAGGAGGGCGAGGTCTTGATAAAATCGCGTTTTCCCCTGCTCCAGGGCATCCCTGCGCTGGCTTTGTTGTTACTACTGGCCTGTGGCCCGGCGGCCACCTCCCTGCCGGTTAACCCGGACGGAAATTTGCCCGGCTCTAACCCAACTGGGGCTGAGGCAATTGGGAATCCTACGGAGATAGCAACGGACAGCGAGCCGGAAGACCCGACTCCCGGCGAAACCGAACCCGCGGCAACGCCAACCCGCGCTCCTCGACCAACCCCGGACCCGGCCCGGGCGGATGAATTGACCATCCAGCGGTACCAGGACCAGGGCTGGCAGACCGACTTCAGCCGGCATAGCGTGCCCTTCGCCGAGGTCACCTCCGGCGGCCCACCCCGAGACGGTATACCGCCCCTGGACCACCCAACCTTCGTTGATGTGCCGGCCGCCGACGCCTGGCTGGGGGGCCGAGAGCCGGTGATCCTGTTCGAGCATGACGGGGACGCCCGGGCCTATCCGCTGCAGATCTTGACCTGGCACGAAATAGTTAACGACGAAGTCGGCGGGATACCGGTTACTGTCACCTTCTGCCCTTTGTGCAACTCGGCCATCACCTTCGACCGCCGCCTGGAAGGCGTGGTCTATGACTTCGGCACCTCGGGGAACCTGCGCAACAGCGACCTGGTGATGTGGGACCGTCAGACCGAGTCCTGGTGGCAGCAATTTACCGGCGAAGCCATCGTCGGAGCCTTGACCGGGAAAAGACTGACCTTTCTGGCCTCAACGATAATCTCCTGGGATGACTTCAAGACCTTCCACCCCAACGGACGGGTGCTCTCCCGGGACACCGGGTTCACCCGGAACTACGGCCAGAACCCCTACGCCGGCTATGACCGGGTGGACCTGCCGCCGTTTCTCTACCGGGGAGAGACCGACGGCCGTTTGCTGCCCAAAGAACGGGTAGCCGCGGTCACCGTTGGCGAAGTGGACGCCGCCTTCCCCTTTTCCACCCTGGAGCAGGAAAGGGTGGTCAACTACACGGTGGGTGACCAGGACCTGGTGGTATTTTTCAAGCCGGGTACTCAGTCCGCTCTGGACGACCAACTGATCGACCAGTCCAGAGAAATCGGCGCCACCGCCATCTTCGACTCCCGGGCCGGCGACCGGACGCTGACCTTCAAGATTGAAGGCGATCAATTTGTCGATAACGAGACCGGCAGCGTCTGGAATTTGCTGGGCGCAGCGGTGGCGGGACCGTTGTCCGGCACGACGCTCGCCCCCATCGTGCACGCCGATCACTTCTGGTTCGCCTGGGCGGCCTTCAAGCCCGACACCCTGATTTATCAGGGCCAGGGCAGTTAATGGAAACAACCGCAAATTCTCGAAGCCTGAACGAAGGTCGCCGTCGGGGTCTGACCTAGAACAACTCGGTGGGTACCGCGATTCCGGCCAGGTCCTCCGGCCCCAGGGGGTCAACCGGCTCAAGGCCCATCATCGCCATGTAGGCATAAAGCTGCTTCAGGTGATGCACCGAGTGCCCCAGCGCCAGGTCCATCATTTCGCCAGCGGTCTTGCGTCCCATGTAGGTTTCCAGCACCCGGTCAACATTGATCAACCCAGGACCGCTGAGGGCTGCTTTGACCCGGCGGAGCACATCCTCCACATTCCGGGCTACTCCCTCAAAGTCCACGTCTCCAAGTACGTCCTGGACTTCCCGCCCCCGGTCTTCGTTGGCGTACACTCCCACCTGGTAGGCATTCAACGCCCGGTCGGGCCGGTCGGAGAGATGGAAGCAAAACTGGCCCAGAGTGCGCTTGCGTTCCGGGGATTCCCAGTGCCAGCGGTCGGCGGGTAACTGACGAAAGGTGCGGCAGGCGGCGGTCAGCACCGTCTGGTACTTCTCGATCATGGTGGGCAGGTCAGCCACGGCGACGGCATCGCTGAGATTGAACAGCCGGGCCAACTCCCTGGGGTTGAACCCGATCACCACCTGGTCCCCCAGGATGGTTGCCGGAACTGACTTGATGCCCCGGGCCAACAACTCGTCCATTGACGCCGGATCATGTTCCACGTCGCGTTCGATGTACTCGATACCCTGCGACGAAAGAAACTCTTTCGTTCGACCGCAGGTGAATCAACCAGGGCGAAAATATACTTTTGGTTTGGGCATGTTGTTCAATCCCTATTTGCTTGAAACACTACCGCTTGAAACACTACCTGGATCAACCCCGGAAACGTTGCTGCCTGGCGCTGCTGACTCCGGTTGCCTTCCGCGACCGCTCCAGGAGTTTGTCCGGCACCTCAGCTTCGATCTCCCCGACGACCAGGTGCCCAACGTGAGCGTTGTCCGGGAAGGGCAGATCGGTAGTCTCAGCTTCAGCCTCCAGCAGCAACTCGATAGCCTCCTTTGCGTTAGCCAGAGCTTCTTCTATGGTCGCTCCAAAGGTAACGCAGTTGGAGTAATGCGGAAAGATTACCTGATAGTTGTCTTCATCGGGCAACAGAATTACGGTCATTTTTTTTCGTGCCATTAAAGCACCTCTTCAGCGGCAGCTTCGAATTGTCCCGGCGTCAAGCCGGCCTGGCGCCTAATATTAGCGAGGGTTCCAATTGGTATCTCCCGCCCTGAAGTTGGAATAGCTACATTTCCCGGCTGTCCAGCCCGAGTTAGAACCACATGGGAGCCCCGCTGCCGGACCGCTTCCCACCCCAGATATTGTAACACTCTGATAACTTCCTCAGGTCGGTAACGTCTCGGCATTGCCGGTCGACTACACCCCAGCCCTCGCCAGCCGGTCGCGGAACACCTGCAAGCGCTCCAGGATTCGGTTCAGGCGCGGCAGCCACTCCACGCCCAACTCCCGGCGGGAGATGTGCATCTGGGTGTTGCCCACGCTGACCGAAGGTCCCAACGCCCGCTGCAGCGGCGTCCGGGCGCTGCCCACCGAGTTGCGGAAGCCGACGGTGATTCCCTCGGCCGACTGAACGATCGAATCGATGTCCAGTCCGGCGGCCAGGGCCCGCAGGTCCACCAGCGACAGCAGGTTTGCCACCACCTCGGGCAACGGGCCGAAGCGGTCGCGCAACTCCGCTTCAATCTCCCGGACCTCCTGGCGGTCCTTCATCTGGGCGAAGCGCTGGTAAAGGGACAGACGGGTGGGCAGGTGGGAAACGTAGCTGTCCGGGATGCTGGACGGCAGGGGCAGGTCAATGCGGGGCAGGTCAACGTTGGCCGGGACCGACGCCGGGCCTTCGCTGGCCTGCTGGTGCATCAACTCGTTGACTGCCTCCTGAAGCAACTGGCTGTACAGCGTCAGGCCCACCGAGTGGATCTGGCCGCTCTGGGCCGCGCCCAGCAGGTTGCCCGCGCCGCGAATCTCCATATCGCGCATGGCGATGCGGAATCCCGATCCCAGTTCCGAGGCCTCCAGGATGGCCTCAATCCGTTGTTCCGCGGTGGCGGTGATCCGGCGGCCCCGGGGCACCAGCAGGTAGGCGTAGGCCCGGTGCTCACCACGGCCCACCCGCCCCCGCAATTGGTACAGTTGGGAAAGCCCAAACCGGTCGGCCCGGTCGATGATGATGGTGTTGACGTTGGGCATGTCCAGGCCCGACTCGATGATGGTAGTGCAGACCAGAACGTCGGCTCCCCGGTTGGTGAAGGACACCATCACGTCTTCCAGATCGGCCTCGGGCATCTGACCGTGACCGACGGCGATCCGGGCCTGGGGAATCAGCTCGACCAGTTCCGCCGCCTTCTGGTTGATGGTCCTGACCCGGTTATGCAGGAAAAACACCTGCCCGCCGCGCTCCATCTCCCGGAGGATGGCCTCCTTGATAATGTCCTCGCTATACTCGGAAACGAAGGTCTTCACCGGCAGACGGGCCTCCGGCGGCGTGTGCATGATGCTCATGTCCCGGATACCGGACAGGGCCATGTGCAGCGTGCGGGGAATGGGCGTAGCGGTCAGGGTCAAAACGTCCACATCGCTGCGCAGTTTCTTCAGCCGCTCCTTGTGGGTTACCCCGAACCGCTGCTCCTCGTCCACCACCACCAGGCCCAGGTTCTTGAACCGCACGTCCTTTTGCAGCAGGCGGTGGGTGCCGATGACGATATCCACCGACCCTTCCCGCAGTCCCTCAACGACACTCTGTTGTTCCCGGGCGGTGCGGAACCGGCTCAAGACTTCCACCTTCACCGGAAAGGGACTGAGCCGCTCGGTAAAGGTGAGGTAATGCTGTTGGGCCAGCACGGTGGTCGGCACCAACAGGCCGACCTGCATCCCTTCCGAGACGGTCTTGAAGGCCGCCCGCAAAGCGATTTCAGTTTTGCCGTACCCAACGTCGCCGCAAATCAGCCGGTCCATGGGCCTGGACTGCTCCATGTCCAGCTTGACTTCGTCGATGGCCTGGGCCTGGTCGGGGGTTTCCTGAAAAGGGAATGAGTCCTCCAGTTCCCGTTGCCAGAGAGTGTCCTCACCAAACTGGTGTCCCTGAGATAACTGGCGCGCCGCATACAGCTTCAGCAGTT
>DASTLM010000073.1:0-4382 GCA_035714945.1 Dehalococcoidia bacterium
TCCCACTGACCCCTTGGCCCTGGACGGGAAGATCTGCGCGGCATACACGGAGATGAGGTGCCCGGGGTGCATCTGGTGGCCGCCTATGCCCACGAGTCCCAGGCGGTGGTGGACCAACTGCGCACCGAGGGGAAGGGCCAGAACTGGCGGCGGCCAAAGAGGTGCTGGGGGGTGACGGGGGATTCCCTGCTGACCCAGCGGGAGGTGAGTGAGCGGATTGTGCGAGGAGGCGGGGACTATCTACTACCGGTGAAGGACAATCAGCCCAGCTTGCGGTCGGACTTGGACCGGGCTCTTTCCCTCATGGGAGGTCCAAGAGTCCGGCCCCCCGGTTGCGCCACCCTGGATGGTGCAGGAGTTGTCCCAACGTAGCGGCAGCCTGGTTGCCATCAGTGAGGTGGCGGCCAAGGCCCGGCATGGGCGACGGGAATCCCGCCAGTTGTGGGTGATGCATGACCCAGAGTTTAACCAATATGCTGGGAGTTCTGGGGAGTGGGGCCAGCCCTGGCCCAGCTTGGCCCAAGTCTGCCGGATGGAGCGGCGGTGCAGCCTGGCGCCGGGGTCAAGCAGTGGGAGAAGCCCAGATGGAAGTAAGCTACTACATCACCAGCGCCCCCCCGCGGCGGGCGGACGTGGGGCGATTGCTGCGAGGGATCCGGGGGCGCTGGGGCATCGAGAACCGCGTGCATTGGGTGCGGGATATGGACTGGGATGAAGACCGCTGCCAGGTGAGAGAAGGAGGGGCGCCACAGGCAATGGCGACCTTTCGTAACCTGGCGTTGTCCCTGCTGCGGCGTCAGGGGTGCCTGAATATTGCGGCGGCCTTGCGGACCAACGCCGGTCGGCCCAGTCGGGCAGTCCAGTTGGTGCTTACAGGCGGCGTCAGGTGATGAAAAGACCCTGCAGGTTAAAAGTAGTAGAGACCCAGATCGTTCATTAAAAACTCGAAAGGAGGTTGGGTCATGAAAGTAGCAAGAGTGGAATCCAGGTGTTTGGCTATACCCATTAAGTTTCCTTTTACCGGAACGCCGTACACTGCGCACTTGGTGTTGGTCCAGATAGAAACGGATGAGGGCATAGTGGGCGCTGGTATTGCTCGGGACGCGGAGCGATTCGCTGTCCGGGAACTTATCAATCGGGAGATTGGTCCGTTCTTGGTGGGGAAAGACCCCATGGAGACGGAAAAGATCTGGAGCGATGCCTGCTGGGAGATTGGCATGTCCTATAAAGTCAAGGGCGGCGTAGTGGCTCGCGCGGCTGGAGCGGTTGATCAGGCCCTTTGGGATATCAAAGGCCAGTATCTCAATCAACCTATTTATATGTTGTTGGGAGGCGCATCGCCGGGATCCGTTAATGCTTACACCACGTTTGGATTCAATGTGTATACCAATGAAGAGCTCGTGGAGCTGGCTCGGCAGAAGGTTCAGGAGGGTCACGACAAATTGAAGATGCAGGTAGTGGCCGCGGACCGGGGCCAGAATTTGGCGGTGGATGTCGAGCGGGTCAAGGCAGTACGGGAAGCCATTGGTGAGAACGTGATGCTGATGGTGGACGGTAACAGCAAGTTTGACTTTGTCCACGCCCGGAAACTCGCCCAGCAAATGGAACCTTATGACATTACCTGGTTTGACGATCCTGTCTACGTCAAGGACGTAAAGATGATGGCCGAGTTGCGAAAGTGGACCACTATTCCCATAGCATCGCGAGCGAGGGGAGAGAATGGCTGGGACAACCGGGACATGATAATGGGCGGGGCGATGGACGTGGTGCAAGCAAATGTGCTGGATGGGGGCGGTTACACCGAGTACCTCAAGGTGGCCCACATGGCAGAGCTCTTCCATCTGCCTCTGGCGAACGGGGGCGGGTGGTACCTGCAAAACTCCCATCTCTTTGCCGGGGTGGCAAACGGCTGGCTGGTGGAGTTCCACTTGCTGAGAGAACCTATCTACGATGCGCTCTATGTGAACCCGCCGGTGGCAAAAAACGGCCGTCTGCCTATGACCGACAAACCCGGTATGGGTTTGGAGCTTAACGAGGCCGCTATTGCCGAGTACACCGACGCATAGCTTTTTCTTTGAAGAACATCAAAAGAAAGGAGGGAGCAACGCAGGCGTTTACTCTAATACTGACCATTGATCGGAGACACATTTTTTCGTTTGGAGGACAGACAAATGCCAGAGCGTAACTCGACGAAAACATTTCTTAACTGGATGTACTCCACCACTTTCGAGGATATCCCTGACGATGTGCGGCATACAGCCTTGTTATCTCTGTACGATGATATAGGGTGCAACTTGGCTTGCTCTATGCTTCCCCTGGCACACCACATGGTGGGCCTCGCCAAGCTTGAAGGCGGGAATCCGCATAGCAGCATCATAGGTTTTCCTATGCGTACCTCGATACAGAATGCGGCGGCAGTCAACGGCACCATTGGGCATGGCGATGAAATAGACTGCACCGATGATACTGGCCAACCCCGTACGATGCCGGCTCTCATGGCAGCCACCATGGCGGCGGGTCAATTCGCACAAGCCTCGGGACAGGAGGTGATACGGGCAGTAGTTTTTGGTCACGAACTGACCAGAAGAATTCATGCGCTGAAACCTTCATTGCCCGGAATGGCCAATGACCCAGTTGATCAGGGACACTCAATGGGGTGCGCGGTGGCGGCCGGAATAGTTCTGGGATTAAATCCAGACGAGATGGACCGGGCTTTGAGTTTCGCCGCCACTATGGTTGCAGGCACCACTCCTCCTATTACGCGGGAGACCGAGCACATGGTTAAGTCTTTTATGCGGGGCGGAGTAGGATCCAGGAATGGGGTGCAGGCGGCCCTAATGGCGAGAGTCGGGTTTGATGGACCCCGGGATATCTTTGATGGTGACATGGGTTTTTTCCGCAGTCGCCTCGGTATTGAGGAGCCAGGCCCGGAATTCATGCGTGGCCTGGGGGATGATTACAGCATCCGGAACATGAACTTCAAGTGGGCAAGCGCGGGGGGTCCCAACCAGGCGCCCAGATTAGCTCTCCTTGAAGTCATGTCCGAGAACGGCTTAGGCGCAGATGACATTGAGGAGATTCTGGTAGAGGTGCGCCCCGGAGGATATAACACCATTACGTCTGTGCATCATCCCACTATCTACGGGAAGACCGTGCAGGCCTTGGCTGCGGTGTATGGCGGAATAGGGTTCCTGCAGACTCACCAGGAGAAGTACCACAAGAGTTCCGAAGTGCTTGCTCTGGAGGAACGCATCAAGATCCAGCCCAAGCCCGAGTGGGCAGAGTTGCGGCATCATGGTGCGGTCACGGTCACAACGAAGGACGGCAGAAGTTTTTACAAGGAGGGTGACTGGAAGCGGATGCCCGAAGAAGACCTCGACGCGAAGTTTACTTATCTCGTGGGCCTGCGCGTTGGGGAAACCAAAGCAAAAGAGTTGAGCCAGGTTTTGATACAGCTGGATACAGTGAGCAATATAGCTGATATCATGACGCAGCTGGAGTTTCCCGAAGCCCACATCGATCAAGGCTAAAGACCTCTATCCAATCGGGTAGGAGGGGGCCTCGCGGCCCCCGTCCTCCCACACCACCGGACATACTTACGTATCCGGCGGTTTCCTCTACTGATTCAACTGGGCATACCTTGCCGTCAGGGTGACCAGCTTCTGTTCCCTGAACCATTCCAGCGTCATGGCTTCAGCAGCTTGGGGGCTGCCAGCCATTCGCCACCATCCCTTGCCAGACCCCGCCAGTATCCAGGCGCGCCATTCCGGCACCCCAAGCCTTTGCAGAAAGTCGGCTATCGGTTTGGCCCGTTTCCGCTGCTTCAGACGCACACAGCGCAGCTTTCGGCGAATCCACCCGTCCAGTCGTCCCAGGTGAGTCCGGCATTCCGCGTAGCGAAAGTAGGTCACCCACCCCGTCAGATAGGAGTTCAGTTCGTGGATCATCCCCTCAAGGCTGATGCCTCGGTTGCGCCTGGTGATCCGCCTTATCCTCGCCTTTGCCCGCTTCAGGCTTTCGGGCGCTAGCCCTAGTCGCCCTTCGGGCAGGAGTCGGTACCCCAGGTACTTCCGTTCCCAGGCCGGAGCTACCCCGCTCTTCTCCCGGTTCACCCGCAGGCGCAGCCTCCTTTCCAGAAACCTGGTCACCGAGGCCATCACCGGCTCCCCCGACTTTTGCGACCGCACATAGATATTGCGTCGAGTAGCCCGGGGGAACTTCCCCTCGGGCCCTCACAGAACCGGACGTGAAACTCTCGCCTCATCCGGCTCCAATTTTCCAGCCTCGGGTACGACGCCGAGTTGCCACAGAACAAGCAACGACTTGTCCCGCCGGGCGATACGCCCCAGCCAGTGCATCGCCGCACGCTCTCGCCGCTGAAA
>DASTLM010000074.1:0-3220 GCA_035714945.1 Dehalococcoidia bacterium
AATATAAATCTCTTAATTTAAATCACTAAGCCATCCCGGCCCTCAACGCGGTGAACAGGTAGGCGGTGGCGTAGGTGCGGAAGGGCGACCACCGCTGAGAAAACTCCTCAATCTGAGCGGCGCTGAGTTTCTCGCTGCTGAAGTACAGGTTGGAGATGGCCCGCTGCAATGCCAGGTCACCGGAGGGAAAGGCATCGGGCCGGCCCAACCCCCGCACCAGCAGCCATTGGGCGGTCCAGTGGCCCACTCCGCGAAGTTGCGTCACCCGGCGGACGACTTCCGCATCCTCCAGGCTTTGCAGGCCTCCCAGCCAGCCGGACCCGTCCAGCGCCGCCGCGGCGATCCCCCGGACGTACTCGGCCTTGCGTTGACTCAGCTTCAACCGTCGCAGGTCGGCCACCGAGGCGGCAGACAGCGATTCCGGGCGGGGGAAGGCGTAGTGTACTTCGTCGTCAAAGGTCTGGCTCAGCCCGTAGGTCTCGATCAATAGCGTGCGGGCAATTCGGGCCACTGCGGTGGCGATCTGCTGGCCCAGGATGGCCAGCACCAGGGCCTCGAACACGGTAGCGGTGTGAGGCAGGTGCAGCCCGTAGAAGTGGTGGACGATGTCCGACAGCGCCGGGTCACCCTGGGCATGGGCATAGAAGGGCGTCAGGTCCTCTCCGGCGCCCAGCACCCACATCACCTGTCTGGATGCGTCAATAACGTTCTGGGGCGAGAGGTCTTCGCCCCGCACTTCAACTGCCAGTTCCGGGTTAGCGATTGACCCGGTCGAACGCACGGAGACCAGCGCCAGCCGGTCACCCAGGTCCAGCAGGCGCCGGTAAACGCCGCCGTCCAGGGAATCGGTGCCGTAGCGGCCTCGAAAGTAGGTGTGATAACCGGCGGTCAACTCGAAATCAAAGGGGGCGACCGGCTTGATGGTGGTGGTAATCTTATCCATCGGCATCGAACCGTCTCAAAGATGACGAACCCAGCAGGATATATTCGATTCGGCCCGGTTCGGCGACGCTGTGCATCAGGTGGACCGAGTCCACCTCCCAGGTCACCGGCGGCAGGGAAGGCCAGCCGGCAATGGTATCTCCAATAACCCCCAGTCCTGGTTTTGAAACCGCGTTTCTCGGCCGCCCCAGGGTGAAATGGGGTCGAAAAGGGCCCCGGTCCAGCGAGAATCCCAGCCTCGATACGCCACGATCCACCGCGCGATGCAAATTTTCCAGAGAACCCAGGTCACCCTGAACTCCGGCCCACAGCACCCGGGGCCGGATGCGGTCGGGGAAGACCCCAAGCTTGGACAGGCTCAGGTTGAATCTGCCGTCCTGGAAATCGCTGGCCGCCTGTTGCATGGCGGCCAGAAGGTCGTCGACCATCGTAGCGGGCACGTTGCCCAGGAACTTCACGGTAAGGTGAATGCGGTGCGGCTGCACCCAGCGGACTCCATTGGGGATGGCCTGTTCCAGGTCACAGATGGTCGCCGCCAGGACCTGCCTGGCCTCTTCCGGGGGATCAGTGGCGATGAACAGTCTCATCTGCCGGTCAATTAGCGCCACCGATTAACTCCTGGCGAAACTGTCCCAGCTGACGGTACCAGTGCACCAGGTCGTCCATCGAATACTGGGCGTTGGCGGGACTGGGATTGGGGATGACAAACAGCCTGGTCTTGCCGATGGTGCGCGCCTGCCGGCCCAGAGCCGGCGTTTCGTTCGATTCTTCGCCATACTTGAGAAACGCTTTATAGCCGGTCAGGCCGTGGAAGCAAGCAATTACCGGTTGATACTCCAGCAGCTTCTGGCGCAGCACCGGGCACCACTGGCGGTAGTCGGCGGCCTTCAGGCTCGAAGTCTGGGGGGTGGGCCGCTTGACTACATCGGTCAAGCCAATGCCGTATTGGAGCAGGGTGGAATCTTCTTCTGGCGCCAGCGCCCGGCCAACGATCCCGGAGCGGTTCAAGGCCTCCCAGAACCGGTTGCGGGGGTTGGCGAAGTAGTGCCCGACTCGGACGGAGTAGGCCGAGGGGTTGATGCCCACCAGCACCAGGTCCAGGCCCGGGGCCAGGTAGTCGGGTAGCGTGGTAAATTCGTCCAACAGCTTTACCCTGGTCTAATTTAGGGGCAGTCTCAGCAGACCGGCGGCATTGCCGCCCAGGATGGCCGCTCCGTCCGATTCCTTCAGGCCGGAATCTTGCACCTGTTGCAGCAGGCGGCGGTGGCCGATCAGCGGGTAATCGGTGCCGAAGATTATCCGGTCCGCCCCGACCAACCCGGCGACCGCCGTGAAGACTTCCTGACGGTACAGATAAGGAGAAGCCGCCGAGTCAAAATAAACGTTCCTCAAGACCGCTGGCACCTCGGGCATCAGCGCGTAGAAGGGCAGGCCGCCCCCCCAGTGCGCGCAGATAATGATATTATCCGGGAAATTCTGGATAAAGCGGTAGACCCGGTCCGGGGTGGTGTGCCCCTTTCCCGGGTACAGATGCCCCACCGGTTCCGATGCGTGCACCAACACCGGCCACCCCAACTCCCGGGCCTGGCCCATCAACGGCTCCATTACCGCCTGGTCGGTGAGGTCGAACCCCTGGGTATCCGGATGAAGCTCGCCGAGGCCCAGCAGACCAGCCTCGGCGCAGCGCTCCATCTCATGCACCGCGACGGTGCCCCAGGCCGGGTTGACCGAGCAGAAGCCGCTCAACTGGCGGGAGAATCTGGCTACCGAGGCGATGATGTAGTCGTTGGCTTCCCGGGCCAGCTCCAGGTTGGCCCAACCCATGCCCATAACCACCGAATGGTCGACTCCGGCCTTCTGCATCGCCCCGGTCAAGTCTTCGGCAGTTGCCATCCTGGGATTCGCATTGGGGAAAAGACTGGCGCAGGTGGCATCGATGGCCGCTAGCTCGGCGTGACGCTCCGGAAAGCTGTCCGGCAGTATGTGGCAGTGAGCGTCGATAATCATAATTGCCCCCCAGAATTATAAATCAAAACTGATCTGGGGTCATACCTGAATCGGGTGCTCCCGGGTCGTCGCCATCATTTCCGGCGCGGCGACCTGAGGCAGCCAGGCGGCGATTTTGTGGTTGACTTGTGGTTAGCAATAAGGCCGCGGTTCGCCAGGAGTACCGCACCGCCCGGCCGGGAGCGATTGCCCCAGGTGTCGTTGCCCGGAGCCGGAGTACGCCGTGGTCAGTGATCGTTGCCGTTCTCGCCGAAGCTGCTGTCGCTGAACA
>DASTLM010000075.1:0-8916 GCA_035714945.1 Dehalococcoidia bacterium
CGGCGGGCCCTCAAAAATGGGAAGGACGTCATTCTGAAGATTGATGTTCAAGGAGCGGCGACGGTACGCCGTTTGGCGCCAGAGGCGTTATTTATCATGTTGCTCCCGGCATCTTACGCGGAATTACGCCAGCGGCTGGCCAAGCGTATGAGCGATGCCGCATCTGATTTAGAACTACGCTTGCAAACCGCTCAACAAGAGCTGGCGGCGGTTAGCAAGTTCGATTACCGAGTAATAAACCGTGATGGCGAGCTTGATCGGGCGATTACCAATATTGATGCCATCATCGCCGCGGAGAAGTGCCGCGTAGTACCCCGAGTGGTGCAGTTTTGGTGAGAACGGCTAGACGGAATAAGAATAGTAGATGTCAGAAGAGCAGACTGGCGGGTTAAACTCCGACGCCGGCGCCGGCAAGCCGCTGGTGCGGCCGAGGTTGCCGGAATGGCTAAAAGTGAAGATGCCCGGCAGCCCCCGCTACATCGAGCTAAGGCAACTGATGCGCGGCCAACAGTTGCACACCGTGTGCGAAGAGGCCCATTGTCCCAATATTGGCGAGTGCTGGGACCGGGGGGCAGCGACCTTTATGATCCTGGGCGACATCTGCACGCGGGCCTGCCGTTACTGTGCCGTAACCAGCGGCCGGCCAACGGGACTGGACCTCCAGGAGCCGGCCCGTTTGGCTGAAACGGTCAAGATGATGGGGCTGCGCTACTGTGTAATTACCTCGGTGAATCGGGATGACCTGCCCGATGGCGGGGCCTTTATCTTCGCCGCCTGCATCAATCAGATCCGCGCCCAGGTGTCCGGCTGCAAGGTGGAAGTGCTCATCCCCGACTTTGCTGGAGCTTGGCCGGCACTGCTGAAGGTAACCGAAGCCAGACCCGATGTGCTGAACCATAACATCGAGACCACCCGGCGGGTTTTCCCTTCAGTGCGTCCCCGAGGCGATTATCAGCTTTCGCTGGACTTGCTGGGCAAAGTAAAGGAGAACGACCCGAACCTGGTAACCAAGTCGGGCATCATCGTGGGTATGGGCGAGTCCTGGGCTGAACTGATCGCGACCATGCGGGACCTGCGAACCGTAAACTGCGATTTGCTGACCATCGGGCAGTACCTGCGCCCATCGATCAAACACCTCCCGTTGGCCCGCTACTACACTCCGGCTGAGTTCGGCGAGCTTCGTGAGATCGGTATTGGACTGGGATTCAAACATGTCGCCTCCGGGCCACTGGTCCGCAGCTCCTACCATGCCGACGAACAGCACCTGGCGGCAATGGCGTCACAATCGAACCACTAGCCGGTCCTCCCGGCGAACCCACCGGAAAACTCAACGCAGAGGGCATCCAACCTTGACCGCCGACCTGATGCTGACCAACGCCCGGGTGTTGACGCTGAATCCCCGGCAACCAATGGCCCATGCCGTAGCCGTGAACGGTGAAACCATCCTGGCCGTCGGCGCTGCTACCGATCTGCAAAAATTGAGCGGCCCCGATACTCAGTTGATCGACTGTCAGGGACTGACTCTACTGCCCGGGTTTGTCGACGCCCACTGTCACCTGCTGGCGCTGGCCAGTTCTCTGACTGGAATCGGCTGCGGCGAAGAATCCGTGAAAGGCATTGGCGACTTGATGCGGGTTATCGGCCGGCAGGCCGGCCAGACGCCCCCCGGAGAATGGATTCGCGGTTACGGCTATGACCATCTCTCATTGCGGGAAATGCGGCATCCCACCCGATGGGACCTGGATGAGGCGACACTCCAGCACCCGGTGCGGCTCAACCACCGCAGCGGTCACGCGGTGGTCTTGAACAGCCAGGGTCTGGCATTGGCCGGAATCGGCCGGGATACACCTGACCCGGTTGGCGGCGTAATCCAGCGAGATCCAAACTCCGGCGAACCCACCGGCGTGTTGTTTGAAATGGCCGGCTTCCTGCGGGAGCGTCTGGCCCCGGTACCTGACCGGCGAGATCAGAGTATCCGCCGGCTCAACCGGAAACTGCTGGAGTGCGGCATAACTTCGGTGCAAGACGCCGGGCCCAATAATGACCCGGCCCGCTGGTCGGTGTTTCGGGATCTGGTTGACTCGGGAAGCCTGGTCAGTCGGGTGACGATGATGGCCGGCGCCACCCATCTGCAGGAATTCACCGCCGCTGGTATGATTTGGGGATCGGGCGACCATCGACTGAGGCTGGGTCACGCCAAAATCATGCTGACCTTGACCACCGGGGAATTGCATCCCTCTTTGCCTGAGCTGAAAGAACTGGTTTCGCGGTGCCACCGCAGCGGATTTCCCGTCGCCATCCACGCTGTCGAGAGTGACGCAGTGGCGGCGGCAGCGGCAGTACTGGGCGGCAGTGATCGGGTCTGGGCCAATACGGGCAGCCAGACCAACCGGTATGACCGTATTGAGCACTGCTCCGAGTGTCCGGTCCAGGTGCTCGGCCTGGTACGAACTAGCGGGGCGGTGGTAGTGACGCAGCCAGGTTTTGTTTACTGGAATGGTGACGGATACCTGGACCGTGTTCCGTCGGAACTGCTGCCCCATCTGTACGGGATCGATTCGCTGCATGGTGCTGGTATCTCAGTGGCTTTCAGTTCGGATGCTCCGGTGATTGCCCCTGACCCCTGGCCCGGAATATGCGCCGCGGTTACCGGGTACACCAGGCTGAAAGCCCGCTTCCCGAGACCTGAAGCTACCGGCCGCAACAGTGAAACTTCAGTTTTGGCCGCCTTGCGGCAGTACACCATCGGCGGAGCGCTGGCTGAAGGGACGCAACAGGCTAAAGGCAGCATTCAACCGGGGAAGCTGGCTGATTTGATTCTAGTAGACGCCGACCCGACCCGGGTCGCTAAATCGGCGTTGGATGGCATTAAAACGGTGGTGACGGTAGTCGGCGGTAGAGTGGCCTGGGAGCGGGACCCGTAGGAACAAGTCTAGCGAGTCCGTTCCCAAATGTAGTCCGTCATGTTTCTCAGGGAATCTCGGGCGTCACAGTCGGGAAGGCACTCCAGAGCCTGGGCGGCTTTGGCGCAATAACCGCGGATCTCGGTGTAGCAGTCGCGCACTATGGTGGAATTATTAATCATATCCAGGGCCTGCTGAAGGTGCCCATCCTGGTTTCGTTCCCGGAACAGCGCTTCGATGGGGTTATCTTTGGGGTACCGCTCCAGGAGCATGATGCTGGGTAGGGTCAGGACCCCCTGGAGCAGGTCGTTGCCCACGGGTTTCCCCAGCTCGCTGGCGTCGCCCTGCACGTCCAGCAAATCATCCACTATCTGGAAGGCCATCCCCATGTTATAGCCGTAATCGCTAAGGGCCTGGACCTGAAGTTCTGGCGCGTTGCCTAAAAGCGCTCCGGTTTCGGCGGCGGTGCGGAAGAGGGAAGCGGTTTTTCGATAGATACGGTCCTGGTACAGGTCCCGGGCCTGCTGGGGATTGTAGCAGTTGAAATACTCGATAATCTCGCCGCTGGCCAGCTCCATGATGGTCTCGGAAAACCGTCGGATCACCCGCACATTTTCGGTATCGCAGACGAAGGTCGCCGAAGCCGCAAATACGTAATCCCCGAAAAGGACGGCAATATGCTTGCCCCATCGATTGCTAACGGTTGCCTTACCTCGGCGCAGGTTCGAATTGTCTACAGTATCATCATGGATCAACGTAGCCAGATGCAGCAGTTCGATCGCTACCGACATAATGATCGGCTTTTCATCATCGTGAGGGTAGAAGTCCGAGGCTAACAATGTTATCGCCGGCCTGACGCGCTTGCCCCCGCTGCTCAGGGCGTGGTCCAGCAGAGCATGCAAATCTGGGATAGCCTGGTCGTTGAGACTGCGCAGCCGTTCCTCTACCCGGTTGAGACGGGCCTGGATTGGCGCATAGATGGCAGCGGCCCTCTGGTCTATTCCCGTGAGCAAAGTCCCACCTACGACACCGGCCCGCCGAGCCGCCGAGTCTGCTGATCCCCCACTTCGAGGTCAAGCTTGGTATACAGCGGCTTCGGCTCCCCCAGGGGATTGCCGGCCTTGATGCCCTCGATGGCCTGATGGAAGTCCCAGCCTTCGTCCTCAATCCGGCCCGGTAAGCCGAGATACTGGTGCAGGCTCTGCGAGCTAAAGGGAAGGAAGGGGGCCAGCACCATCTTCAAACAATTGAGCACCCGAAGGGCGTTCCACAGGGTGGTGGCGGCATCCCCCCGGTCGGTCCTTATTGACCTCCAGGGAGCCCGGTTATCCAGATAGCGATTGGTCTCTTGGGCCAGACTGAACGCCTGAGCGATGGCTGCTTTAAACCGGGTGTGATACAAATGTTCGGCCACTCGCTCCATGCTGGCCCGGGCGGTATCGATCAGCTGCTGGTCAATCTCAGACAGCGTACCCGGCGACGGGATTTTTCCGTCAAAGTTCCGGTAGGTGAACGTCAATACCCGATTGACCAGGTTGCCGTAGGTGGCCACCAGCTCTTCATTGTTGCGGCGGACAAACTCGGACCAGGAAAAGTCGGTGTCGCCGGTCTCGGGCATGTTGATCGACAGCAGGTAGCGCAGCGGATCAGGATCATAACGGTCCAGATAATCGGGTACCCAGAGGGCCCAGTTCTGGCTGGTGGAGAACTTCCGGTTTTCCAGACTCAGGAACTCATTCGCAGGTATGTCATAGGGCAGATTCAAGCCATGCCCGTAGGCCATCAATATAGCTGGCCAGATGATGCTGTGGAAGGGAATATTGTCCTTGCCAATGAAGTAATAAGACCTGGTGTCCGGGTCTTTCCAGAAATCTTGCCACTGGTCCGGATTGCCCGATTCTTGCGCCCACTGCATGGCCGCGGAAAGATAACCGATGACCGCCTCGAACCAGACGTAGATGCGCTTACCGTCGTATCCGTCCAGCGGGATCGGCACACCCCAGGTCAAGTCGCGAGTGATGGCCCGGTCTTTCAGGCCGCCTTCCAGAAAGCTGATGGTGGAGTTGGACACGTTGGCGCGCCAGTGGGTCTGCCGCCTCACCCACTCCAGCAGCCGCTCTTGAAAGGCCGAAAGCTTCAGGAAGAAGTGCTCCGACTCTCGGAATTCCGGTGTTTCACCACTCAAAATGCAGCGGGGTTCCACCAGGTCCCTGGGGTCCAGGGTGCGACCGCAGTTGTCGCACTGGTCACCCCGGGCTCGTTCATGGCTACAATGGGGACAGACACCCTCGACGTACCGGTCCGGAAGGAACCGCTGGCAGCCGGCACAGTATGCCAGGAGGGTCACATCGGGATAAATGAAGCCTTTCCCGTACAAGTCACTAAACACCGCCTGGGCCACCTTCTGGTGGTTCTCAGTGTGGGTGGTGGTGAACAGATCGAAGCTGATACCCAAACGTCGCCAGGTGTCCAGGAACTGAGGATGGTAACGCCCCAGGACCTGCTCCGGGCTGATTCCTTCCTGCTCCGCCCGAACGGTGATGGGCGTGCCGTGAGCATCGCTGCCGGAGACCATCAGCACTTCGTTGCCCAGCATCCGGTGGAAACGGGCGAAGATATCGGCGGCCAGATAGCAACCGGCAATGTGACCCAGGTGCAGGGGGCCGTTGGCGTAAGGCCAGGCGACGCCGATAAATATACGTTCGGACAAAGGGCGTGTCCTTTAATATTCGCTAGTACTATTGCCGCGGGTCAGCCCGCACGCTGCTCCCGGATCGTGTCAACCCGGGACCGGCAGGCATCAATCCAGCCTGGCTTGAACCCTGCTCTCTTGACGGGAGTAGGATGGAACGAGGGTGGGACCCCTCCCTCCTGCTTCCCGCTTCCCTGGAACGGCTGCCACCAACCAGAACACGGCTGACACGGAGCTAGCCATGCGAGATGTGAACCCGGGTATTCTAGCACACCCCGTCGAGCGATGGGGAGTTAGCTTCATCGCCTGGCAGCGGGCTGGGACTGCTGGGACACGGCGGGTTAAGGCCTAGAGATTAGCCACATAGTGGGGCCCAGACTCCCGAAAGCCAGCCTCGGTCTGACGAACGAACCGGGCGTTCTGCCACATCTCATCAATGGTGCTGGCGTTGCAGTAGCTCATGCCGGAGCGCAGTCCGCCCAGCAGGTGCTGCAACACCTCGCGCGCGCTACCTCGATAGGCCACCGGCGCCTGGATGCCCTCCGCCGGAACGTCACCTTCGGTCGATTCCCAATTGGCGCGCCCGTGCTCCGGGTCTTCGCGAATGTTCCGGTCCAGAGCCGCTTCCATCGATGCCATGCCTCTGGCTACCTTCATTTTCTGGCCGTTGCGGGAGATGATCAGGCCGGGGCTTTCGTCGGTGCCGGCCAGAAGATTGCCCAACATCACCGTCGACGCTCCGGCAGCGATGGCCTTGGCCACATCTCCGGCGTAGCGGATGCCCCCGTCGGCGATGATGGGTACGCCCAATGTTTGCGCGACTTGCGCGCTTTCCAACACTGCGGTCAGCTGCGGCACGCCCACTCCGGCGACCTGGCGGGTGATGCACATCGAACCAGGCCCGACACCAACCTTGACAGCATCGGCCCCAGCTTCAATCATCCGCCGGGTCGCCTCGGCGGTGGCCACATTGCCGGCCACCAGCGGCACTTCGCCGAGGCGCTCACGAAGTTGGCCGATGGCCGCTAACATCATGGCCGAATCTCCGTGCGCAATGTCAATAACCAGGGCATCGACCCCAGCCTCGACCAGTTGCCGACCTCGTTCCAGGTAGTCACCCACCACACCCACCGCGGCGGCGACCCTCAGCCGGCCCTTGTCATCGCGAGTTGACCAACCAGCGGACGGATTGCGGGCCAGGTCCTTGGCGGTGATCAGCCCAACCAACCGATTCTCCGAGTCCACCAGGGGCAGCTTTTCCAGGCGACGTTCCGCCAGCACCTGCAGAGCGTCAACGGTAGATACAGCAGGAGAGGCAACCACCAGCCGTTCCCGAGGGGTCATCCGCTGGGCTATTGGGATTGAATCGTCGGTGAACTGCACGTCCCGGCGGGTCAGAATACCCAGCAATTGGCGGTTCTGGTCCACCACCGGTAGGCCACTGATGCCCAGCCGGCGCATCAGGTCCCTGGCTTGACCCACCGTTTCTGTCGCCGAAATGGTATAAGGGTCTTCAATTACCTGGCTCTGGTAGCGTTTGACCCGGGCAATCTCCGCGACCTGCACCGGCACCGGCAGGAACCGGTGAATCACGCCAATGCCGCCGAATTCAGCCACCGCAATCGCCATGCTGGCTTCGGTCACGGTGTCCATGTTGGCGCTGACCAGCGGGGCTTTCAGTGAGATCTGGCGAGTAAACCTGGTGGTGGTTTCGACCACTCGCCGGGTCTGCACTGAAGAAAAGCGGGGAACCAACAGTACATCGTCGTAGGTCAGAGCCAGGGGAATGGTGTCCATACAATCTCACTCTGGTTAATCTCACCCCTGGGTGTCGCCTTATCGGGGTGACTTCTTCTGGATGGTAGCATATTTGGGAGAAGGACATATAGGGATAAATTGGGAATCGGACAAAGTAATTACTTTCATCTAACCGTATCAGGTGACTGCACTATATTTGACTAACCGTTGTTCCCGTATCCTGACTCTAGCCCACCATCGATTTTTTCCGGTTCCTTTTCCCCTTGGTCCACGTGGTCAGGGGCTGGAATCATCCATCCGCCGGTTTTCGACCCGGTCGCCAGAACAATCAGGAAACGGCAACATGACCAAGCCAATGATAGACCTGGACACCGCTAGCCTGGACACGATGGGATCTTTCCTAGCCGATCGCCTGGTTGGGTTGAGACGGCAGCTCAACCAACGCATTCCGGAACACCTGGCCCGAACCCAGGAATGCCAGTGCCAACCTTCCTGCTGCAAGGGCTTCGACCGGGACTGGACTCCGGCGGAACCCCACATCGAAACTCTGTTGGAGGCGATGTGTCAGGCCGGGTACGGGTACCTGACCCCACTGCCATCGGAACAGCGCCGCCCCGGCTACTACTGGCAGTTCGGGCGACCGGAGGCCGCCGAAGTTTATTCAGGGTTCGATGCCATCAGCCCCTTGCTGGCCGCCTATCGGGCCGGAGTGAGGGCAATGCTGGCTGCGGAAAATTAGCTTTATGCTTGACAACGCTGGTCGCTACGAGTAGTTTTAGTAAAATCGCGGAAAATGCTGTTTTGAGGTCGTATCCATTTCAGCCTGCGATTGATATTATCCAGATTCTACTCGAGGAGGGAGAATACCATGGCTAGAGTATCTCCAGCTACCAGGGAAAGCGTACCCCAGAATCAACGGGCGGCCTATGACGAGATAATTGGCGCCCGGGGGGGCCCGGTACGGACTGGGCCAGTGTCGGTGCTGATCAACAGCCCGGAAATGGCGAAACGGGCCAGTCACCTGTCCTCGTACCTGCGACAGGAATCGTCCTTGTCAGCTAAAGTTCAGGAATTGGCGATGCTTACCACCGCCCGGGAATTGGACTGTCAGTACATCTGGAACGCCCATGCCGCCTCTGGCCGCCGGGCGGGTCTCAGTGACGCGCTGGTTGACGCCATACGGGACAGGCGGGACTTGCCGACCATGGCCGCCGACGAGGCCCCGGTGGTGAACCTGGGACGTGAGTTCTTCCGAACACACCAGGTCAGTGATGCCACCTTTCAAGCCGTGTTGCGGCAGTTCGGCCGCCAGGGATTGACTGAACTCACCACTTTAATGGGCTACTACGGGCTGCTGGCCTTTAATGCCAACACTTGCGCCATCGACCTTCCCGCCGAGAGGACCGAGTCGGTCTTACCGATATAGGGTTGGCGAATTGCCAGGCTGCCGCCCACCCCTGATCCACCATCAAAGTAGCAACTAGAAGCTCGTTGGCACCCAGTTTGTAGCTGGGTTAAGATGGATGTCGACCAACAAACCATCACCAACGAGGTGAAACTATG